>SXMA01000125.1 GCA_005777515.1 Actinomycetota bacterium
AAATCCAATCCAAAGGCTTGAGAGCTTTGGGGTTAGGACTGGAACTCTGATGATCCAGCGCCTGCGAAGGCCAGAGGCTTTAGCAAATTTTTGCATCATATCTGCGTAAGAGAGAATCTCAGGGCCACCGATATCAAATACCCCAGAGACAGGCTTTTTTAATTTAGCCACATTTGTTAGATACCAGAGCACATCACGGATTGCTATTGGGTGAGTTAAATTTGTTACCCACTTTGGAGTAGTCATTACTGGAAGACGATGTGTTAGATGGCGTAGCATTTCAAATGATGCAGAGCCTGATCCAATAATAATTCCAGCGCGAAGCTCCATTACTGGAACTTTTCCACTAGCCAATAGCTCACCAGTTCTAGCCCTTGATGCCAGATGTTTACTTGCATTCTTATCATTAGCAATTCCGCCGAGATAAACAATTTGCGAAACTCCTGCAGCTTGGCAAGCTCTTGAAAAACTATCTGCCATCGTAGCTTCAATCTCATCGAAATGAGATCCAACTCCAATTGAGTGAAGTAAATAAAAAGCAGTGTGAACGCCTTTGAGAGCCGCTAAGGTCTGATCATAATTGCTAGCATTACCCTCACTTACTTCAACGGCTTTAATCCAAGGCTGGCCGGCAACTTTTTGTTTGTCGCGGACAAATATCCGCACCTTCATTTTTTCACCAAGGAGTGCAGGAACTAACCGTCCCCCTACGTAGCCTGAGGCACCAGTTACTAGTATTCGTCGCACCTGAGCCATGGGTAGAACAGTAGACTTATCCACCTTATGCGGCCAAAGGTAGTAATTCTCGGAGCAGGTTTTGGTGGGCTTACCGCTGCCCGCGCTCTAGATTCAATAGCTGATGTCACACTTGTTGACCGCCATAACTTTCAGACCTTTCTGCCCCTGCTCTATCAGGTATCAACTGCGGGGTTAGCTGCAGATCATGTCGCCTACCCCATCCGCGGCGCACTCCGAAAAACCAAAGTGAAGTTTCGCATGGGCTCTCCCATCTCTATTAATCACAAAAATAAGAGTGTGAAGTTAGATTCCAGTGAAGATCTCGATTTTGATTATCTAATTGTGGCCCTAGGTTCTGCAACAAATGATTTTGGTATTAAAGGAGTTGCTGAACATAGCCTTGGAATGAAGAGCGTGGGTGAGGCGCTAAATATTCGCTCTGAGATTATGCGCAGATTTGAAGATCTATGCCGCTTTGAAGACGATACAAAGTTTTCAATCGCAGTAGTTGGTGGTGGGCCTACTGGAGTTGAGATGGCTGGAGCAATTGCTGAGCTAAAGCGTGGGCCATTAAATTCTGACAACGCTCATGCTGCAAAAAATATGAGTGTATATCTAGTCGAAGCTGGTCCAAGACTTCTCCCATCGCTATCTGAGAAATTATCAGCACGTACTAAAAAAGATTTAGAGAAGTTAGGCGTCACAGTTTTGACGCAGGCTGCAGTTGCTGAAGTGAAACCAAGGCAGATTCTCTTTAGCAATGGGACCAGCATTCCTGCTGAAGTGACCATCTGGGCAGCTGGCGTTAAAGGTGAGCCTGCAATGAAAGTGCTTGCCCTACCTCAAGATGGAATAAGAATTTCAGTTGAGAGGAGCTTGCAGGTAAGCAATTACCCCTATGTATTTGCAATCGGCGATATTGCAGGGGCACGAGGAAAAGATGGAAAATATTTACCAATGGTTGCACCTGTTGCGATGCAGCAAGCAAGATTTGTAGCAAAACAGATTGCAAGATCACTGAAGAATGAGGCATTAAAGGACTTTTTCTATTTAGATAAAGGCTCTATGGCAACGATTGGAAGAAATAAGGCAGTAGTTGAAGTCAAAGGACTTCGCTTAACAGGGACTATTGCTTGGCTTGCCTGGCTCTGGCTCCACCTCTTTTATCTCCTTGGTGGGCGAAACAAAATTGGAACGATGGCAGATTGGACATGGAACTATTTAACTTTTGACCGCGGTAATCGCCACATCATGGATATTTCGTGAGTTATATCGATCTAAGGGGCCATCAAATCTGGCATCAGGAGTGGAGCAGAAGAAAGAATGAACCGCTACTACTTCTCCATGGCGGTTTAAGTTCAACAAAGAGTTTTGCACCAAAGATTCTTTCAAGTGTAAAGCGGACTCATCATAGTTATGGCTATGACAGAAGCGCTCATGGGCGAACAAAAGTGCGTAAGGGCTACTACCACTTCAATTTTCAGCGAGATGAAGCAATTGCCTACATTGAAGATGTAATAAAGGGCCCAACGCACATAATTGGCCATAGCGATGGCGGAATTATCGGATTGATGGTGGCAATTGCAAGGCCAGATTTAGTAAAGACTCTAGTAGCAATTGGTACAAATTATCACTATGACTGCGGACTTAATCTTCAAACATTTAACGGTCAGGTAGATGAGATTGAAAAAGATAAGTTTGCTCAGAGAACTGGCCAACCAAGAGAACTTTTAGTTGAGATAACTGCGAAGGCTCATAAAGTTTGGGCAAATGAGCCTAAGATGACTAAAAGAGAATTAAAGAAAATTAAGTGCTCTACCTTGATTTTAGCTGGCGATGATGAGCCATTTTCAACGGAACATACCGCATCACTTTATGAAGCCATTCCGAGCGCTCAATTGGCGATAGTGCCTGGCACATCCCACGCAGTATTGAAAGAAAAACCTAAATTAGTAAAGCAGATACTTAAAGGCTTCTATAAAAATCCAGGGCTACCGTTAACTCTCTCGCCAAATCGCAGGCTAAAACAAGGCCTAGGAAATAGCAGTAACTCTTAACGCTCCGTAGGCATGTTCTGGCACAAATGGTTTATTTGGAAGTACAGCTTTAATTCTTTTATATGGACTCTTTTGAGCAGGGCGAGGATCCAATTCTCCTTTATTGGGCCAGAGCGAAAATGCTCGTTCGGCTTGCGCCGTAATAGTTAGAGATGGATTAACTCCAAGGTTTGCGGTAAGGGCTGAGCCATCAACTACATGAAGGCTCGGATAATTCCAAACGCGATGATATGGATCTATCACTCCCTTACTTTCGTCGCTTCCTATTACACAACCTCCAACAAAGTGAGCAGTAAAGGGAGCGCTAATTAGATCTCCAACATGACCGCCAGCAATTCCACCATATTTATCCGCAATTCTTCTCGCTACTTCATTTGCCGCTGGGATATATGTGGCATTTGGTCTATCGGCATCGTTTTTGGAAGTTAAACGCCAGCCGAACAATCCCCTCTTTGAAGAGACTTTGATTGAGGAGTCCACATTCTGCATTACAAGTGCAATTACAGTTCTCTGGCTCCATCGTCTTACATCAAAAATCTTAAAAAACAATAAGGGATTTCTAATCGCATTTCTGATCCAATTTGCACGCCTCTGCTTGGCTGCGCTTCCATCAGTCATAATTGTTTGAAGTAGGCCCATTAAGTTAGAGCCTCTGCCATATCTAACTGGCTCAACGTGGGTATTTTCATCAGGAAAAAATGATGAGGTAATTGCAGCACCTTTAGAGAAGTCAATGGCGCTATTTCTAGGCATTATGGCCCCTGTTAACGCTTCAGAGTTAGTCCTAGATAAGCTGCCAAGAGTTGGAGAGAGCTTTGGTAGTAGCTGCTTATCTTTCATTTTATGAAGTAATTTTTGAGTGTTATAAGTTCCAGCTGCTAGAACTAAATCTTTAGCTATAAACACTTTCTTTCTACCAAACCAGGATGAGCTAGCTCTGGCCATTATCCTCCAATCTCCATTTTCAATCTGTTCAAAGCTCTCAACGGTTAGCTCTGGAAAGACTATTGCTCCTGCTTTTTCAGCAAGACCTAAGTAATTCTTTGGCAGAGTGTTTTTAGCATTAAAGCGACAACCTGTCATACATCCACCACATTGTTGGCAGCCATGTCGATCTGGTCCTACCCCGCCAAAATATGGATCCTTCTCTAATACTTTTGGCCCGGAACCAAAGTGCACACCAAGTGGCGCCATTTTAAAACTGCTGCCAACTCCCATCTCATGGGCAACATCTTTCATTGCCTGATCAGAGGCAGAGAAATAAGGATTTTGCGTAACTCCTAATACTCTTGATGCTTGATCGAACCAGGGAGTTAATTCAGATTTCCAATCAGTTATGCCTGCCCATTGTTTATCTTCAAAATATGAATCAGGTGGGGTGTATAAGGTATTTGCATAGACTAAAGAACCGCCACCAACTCCAGCTCCAGCTAAAATTAAAACATCGGGCAGGGCGTGAATCCGTTGAATTCCTCTTAAACCCAAACGCGGGGCATAAAGAAACCTAGATAGTCTCCAAGAAGTCTTAGGAAAGTCTTTATCTTCAAATCTTCGCCCTGCTTCAATTACAGCTACTCGATAACCTTTCTCTACTAAACGCAGGGCCGCAACCGATCCGCCAAAGCCAGATCCGACGATTACAACATCAAATTCCTGCTCTCTGCTAGCCATAGTGACAAGGCTACAACGCACCTTCTCAAAGGCAATCTTTTATTTTTTAAATGAGGATTTATAAGCAATTAGATGAGTAAATGGAGCCCCCCGTCAGGATTGAACTGAC
>SXMA01000126.1 GCA_005777515.1 Actinomycetota bacterium
GGGTTCGAATCCCTCCGCCCCGACCAGATATACCTCTTTATCTTAAGTCAGGAGCCATGTGAAAAGCGCTGTTGAGACAATCTCAAAGACTCGAGTTCGTATTTTAATTGATGTCGATTTCACAGATCTTGAGCCACATATTAAGACGGCATATCAAAGCATTTCAGAGCGCATTGTCATTCCAGGCTTTCGCAAAGGAAAAGTTCCAAGAGCGATGATTGATCAAAGAGTTGGCCGCGGAGCAGTCCTTGATGAAGCTATTAATAACGGCCTGCCAGAGTTTTATAGCCAGGCTGCTAGAGAAAATGATCTTCTAGTTCTTGGCCGGCCAAGTGTTGATATCAAAGAGCTTAAGGACAATGAGGCGGTTAAATTTGAAGTTGAAGTAGATATTAGACCTGAAGTTAGCCTGCCTGATTTTTCAAAGATTGAAATTAGCGTTGATGATGTAGCCGTTAGTGATGATGATGTGAAAGAGCAGATTGAAGCTTTGAGAATTCGCTTTGGAACCCTTACAACTGTTGAAAAAGATGTTGAGAAGGGCGACTTTGTCACGATTGATTTAAGTGCGAAAGTTGATGGCGCAGAGATTGAGGGCGGAAGTGCCAATGGCATCTCCTATGAAGTTGGCTCAAATCGCATGGTTGATGGCCTTGATGAAGCTTTAATTGGAATGAAGCTAGAGCAGGTAAAGAAATTTAATACTCAATTAGTTGGAATGGATGAAGGTCAGAGCGGCGAGGTTGAGGTCACGCTGAGGGCTGTTAAAAAGCGTGAACTTCCTGAGCTAAACGATGAGTTTGCAAAGCTTGCAAGTGAATTTGAAACACTTGCCGAGTTAGATGCCGATGTCAGGCAGCGCCTAACTCGCCTAAAGGCGATGGAGCAGGGCGCTCAAGCAAGAGATAATCTCTTGAAATTGCTACTAGAAACAGTTGAAATTGCAGTTCCTGAAAATCTAGTAAAAGAAGAAGTAGATGCTCATCTGGAAAAAGAAAATCGCTTGGAAGATAGCGATCATAGAAGTGAGGTAAGCCTTGAGATCACTAATTCTCTTAAAGCTGACTTCTTGCTGGACACAATTGTGAAGAATGAGGCAGTTCAAGTCTCTGAGGCAGAGCTCACCGAATACTTAATTAGAAGCGCTGCCAGATATCAGATGAGCCCTGATCAGTTTGCACAACAGATTTCTCAAGCTGGCCAGATTCATGCTCTGATGGCTGAGGTTGCAAGGAGCAAAGCCCTAGCTGTAGTTCTGGAGCGAGTTGGGGTTAAAGATGCCTCAGGTCGAAAAGTTGATTTAGCTGCCCTTGCCCCAAAGCAAGAGAGTGGATCTGAGCAGTAGTTTCTCTGCTCTAAGCGAACAAACCACCTTTTTCGATATTGCAGGAAGCATTTTTCTAATCTTGGCGTTAGCCTAACGGACATAGAAATGTATATCAGGAGGAATTAGTGGAGCTCATAACCCCGGGTATGGCCAGTAGTCAAGGCGGCGGATTAGATGATCAGGTCTATAACCGATTACTAAAAGAGAGAATCATCTTTCTTGGTTCTGTGGTCGAAGACAGTATGGCCAATGCAATTGCTGCCCAGATGTTATTACTTGCAGCAGAAGATCCTGATAAAGATATCTACCTCTACATTAATTCACCAGGCGGTTCAATCTCAGCCGGTATGGCGATCTATGACACTATGCAATACATCAAAAACGATGTAGCAACAGTTGGTATGGGCCTTGCAGCTTCTATGGGCCAATTTCTGCTATGTGCTGGAGCTGCTGGAAAGCGCTACGCGCTGCCACATGCTCGCATCATGATGCACCAACCATCAGGCGGAATTGGTGGAACAGCATCTGATATCAAGATTCAAGCAGAGCAGATGTCATTTACCAAGAAGAAGATGGCAGAGTTAATTGCATTTCACACCGGCCAGAAGATGGAGACAATCACAGCAGATTCTGATCGTGATCGTTGGTTTAACGCCGAAGAGGCTAAGGAATATGGCTTTGTTGATCATGTTGTTAAATCTGCAGGCCAAGTATCAGGAAGCGGTGGCACAGCGCGATGAAAATTAACGATATCGAGGGCCGTTATGTTCTTCCAACAATTGAGGAGAGAACTGCTTATGGTTATAAGCGTCTTGATCCTTACACCAAGTTATTTGAAGAGAGAATTATCTTTCTAGGCCAGGGAATCGATGACACTGTGGCCAATGATGTGATGGCTCAGCTCTTGACTCTAGAATCAATGGATCCTGATAGAGACATCATGATGTATATCAATTCTCCTGGTGGCTCATTTACCGCCCTAACTGCAATCTATGACACGATGCAGTTTGTTAGACCAGATGTCATGACAATTTGTCTTGGACAAGCTGCCTCTGCCGCTGCAGTTTTACTTGCCGGTGGAACTGCTGGAAAGCGTTATGCCCTGGAGCATTCAAGGATTTTGATTCACCAGCCATATAGCGAGGGTGGTGGTCAGGGCTCTGATATCGAGATTCAAGCAAGAGAAGTCTTGCGGATGCGCGAATTACTTGAGGAGATTCTTGCCAAGCACTCTAAGAAGAGTAAAGAAGATATTGGTAAAGATATTGAGCGCGACAAGATTCTTACCGCAGCAGAAGCTGTTGAGTATGGGCTTGTTGATCAAATTCTTGCCTCAAGAAAAGCCTCCGTTACTAAGTAGGGGCAATTACTCTCAGGGCGAACGCGGATAGCCATCTTTTGCTGGTCTAGAGGATTTATTCTTATCTTCTTCCCCTCTAGAAAGTAGGCTCATCTTGACTCGCATCGGTGAAAGCGGCGATCTGCTTAAGTGTTCATTCTGTGGCAAGACTCAGAAGCAAGTTAAGAAGTTAATTGCTGGTCCTGGCGTCTACATCTGCGATGAATGTATCGATCTCTGTAATGAGATTATCGAGGATGAGTTAAGCGAAGCGAGCTCTGCTGGGATTCAAGAGCTTCCAAAACCACAAGAGATATATGAGTTTTTAGATCAGTATGTGATTGGCCAAGATAGAGCAAAGAAGTCGCTCTCGGTTGCGGTCTATAACCACTATAAGAGAATAAAAGGACCAGATCGCCGTATTGAAGATGGCGTGGAATTATCAAAGAGCAATATCTTGCTGCTTGGCCCAACCGGATGTGGCAAGACTCTGCTAGCTCAAACTCTGGCTCGCATGCTAAATGTTCCTTTTGCAATTGCAGATGCGACAGCTCTAACGGAGGCCGGTTATGTTGGTGAAGATGTTGAGAACATTCTGCTTAAGTTGATTCAAGCAGCTGACTTTGATGTTAAGAAGGCAGAGACTGGAATTATCTACATCGATGAAATCGATAAGGTGGCGAGAAAGAGTGAGAATCCATCAATCACAAGAGATGTTTCAGGCGAGGGAGTTCAGCAAGCACTGCTGAAAATTCTTGAGGGAACTACCGCCTCTGTTCCACCGCAGGGAGGAAGAAAGCACCCTCATCAGGAATTTATTCAAATCGACACCAGCAATGTGCTCTTCATTGTTGGTGGCGCTTTTGCAGGTCTTGAAAAAATTATTGAAAACCGCAAAGGCAAAGCTGGCGTTGGCTTTAATGCCACGCTGCAGAGCGAGAAAGATAAGAAATCCCAAGATTTATTTGCAGATGTTATGCCAGAGGACCTCCTTAAATTTGGCATGATTCCAGAGTTCATCGGCCGTCTTCCAATTGTGACCTCTGTGGAATCCTTGGATCGGGCCGCACTTCTTAAGATTCTCACCGAGCCAAAGAATGCACTGGTTAAGCAATATCAGCATCTCTTTGAGATGGATGATGTGGAGTTTGAAATTACCGAAGAGGCGCTTGAAGTTGTAGCAGATCAGGCAATTGCCAGGGGAACTGGCGCAAGAGGACTTAGGGCAATTATGGAAGAGGTTCTGCTTCCTGTGATGTATGAGGTGCCAAGCAGAAAAGAAGTTGGCAAAGTTCTAATCACCCCTGAGGTAATTAGTAAGAAAGCAGCGCCAAAATATCTCGAGCGCGGACCAAATAACCCAAAGCGTTCGACTAAACGAGGCGAAGAGAAGACCGCGTAATAATCGGTAGTATCTACATCTTATGTCTGAGCTACCTGCGCAATTTGATCCAAGCCAGATTGAATCTGAGCTATATCAAAAGTGGCTTAGCGCTGGATATTTCACAGCGAATGCAGATTCGGGTAAAGAACCTTTCTCAATAGTTATCCCGCCACCAAATGTCACAGGCAGTCTCCACATTGGCCATGCGCTAGATCATTCGATACAAGATTTATTAAGTCGAATGAAGCGGATGAAAGGCTTTGAAGTTCTATGGCTGCCTGGCATGGATCATGCTGGAATCGCAACCCAAAACGTTGTTGAGAAACAATTAGCAGCAACGGGAGTAAGCAGACATGATTTAGGAAGAGAAGAGTTTGTAAAAAGAGTTTGGAAGTGGAAAGAGGAATCAGGCGGGGCAATCTTGGGTCAGATGAAACGCCTAGGAGATAGCGTTGATTGGTCGCGCGAGAGATTCACAATGGACCAAGGCCTATCTGATGCAGTATTAACGATCTTTAAGCAGCTCTTTGATGCAGGATTGATTTATCGAGCAGAGAAGATTATCAATTGGTGCCCACGTTGCTTAACTGCGCTCTCTGATATTGAAGTTGAACATAGCGACGATGCCGGAGAGTTTGTGCAGGTGAGATATGGCGATGATGAGGTGAGTATTGCTGTTGCCACAACCCGCCCTGAAACCATGCTTGGCGATGGCGCAGTTGCAGTTAATCCAAAAGATGAGCGCTATAAGCACCTCATTGGTAAATCAGTTCTTCTTCCCCTAGTTAATCGCATGATTCCAATCATCGCTGATGAGCTAGTTGAACCTGACTTTGGAACTGGGGCAGTTAAAGTTACAGCTGCCCATGATCCAAATGACTTCGAGATGGGAATGCGCCATAACGTTCCGCTAATTGTGATCATGAATGAAGCTGGAGTTATGGAGGGAACAGGCACTGAATTTGATGGCATGGATCGCTTTGATGCAAGAGTTGCTGTAGTTGAAAAACTTCGCCAGATGGGAAGAGTTGTCTCTGAGAAGCGACCATACATTCACGCCGTTGGCCATTGCTCTCGCTGTGAAACAACAGTTGAGCCTCGTTTATCTAAGCAGTGGTTTGTCAAAGTTGCTCCTCTCGCTAAGGCTGCAGCAGATGCAGTTCGTGATGGAAGAGTAAAGATTGATCCAGAATCTATGGAGCCAAGATATTTTGAGTGGGTCGATAACATGCACGACTGGTGCATCTCACGACAGCTCTGGTGGGGACACCGCATCCCAGTTTGGTATGGCCCAGATGGGGATGTAATTGTCTTAGGTCCAAACCAGAGCGCTCCTAAGGGGTATGAACAAGATCCTGATGTTTTAGATACTTGGTTTTCCTCCGCGCTCTGGCCATTTTCAACTCTTGGTTGGCCGAATAAGAGTGATGATTTAAAGAAGTTTTATCCCACCAGCGTATTAGTAACCGGCTATGACATTCTATTTTTCTGGGTAGTAAGAATGATGTTATTTGGCTTATTCGCTATGGATGGAGTTGCTCCCTTTAAAGTCATTGCTCTGCATGGCTTAGTTCGAGATAAGCATGGTAAGAAGATGAGTAAATCTCGGGGAAATACGGTAGACCCATTGGAGTTTATGGATAAGTATGGCTCTGATGCGTTGCGCTTTACCTTGGTGCGTGGAGCAAATCCTGGAACAGATCAAGCACTTGCTGAGGAGTGGATAGCAGGGTCTAGAAACTTTGCTACAAAAGTTTGGAACGCTGCGCGCTTTGCCATGATCAATGGCGCGCATGTAAATGGCGAGCTACCAGATAGATCTGCGCTAAACCATATTGATCGCTGGATTTTAAATCGTCTCGATAGCACGATTGCTAGCGCTGATAAGGGCTATGAAGCTTTTGAGTTTGCTAAAGCCAGTGAGGAGATCTATCACTTTGCTTGGGATGATCTATGTGATTGGTATTTAGAGCTAATTAAAGAGAGCTTTGCCAAAGGCGGAGAGCAGGCTGATAAGAGCCGCAGGGTTTTAGGTCATGTTCTAGACCAACTACTCCGTCTCATGCATCCTTCTATGCCATTTATCACTGAAACCATCTGGTGTGAATTAACTGGGGGAGAATCACTTGTCATTGCCAAATGGCCCGCAGTAAGTAAAGCCGCGCCGGATGCTGCAGCCAATAAAGTAGTTGGAGATATGCAAGTTCTTATTACTGAGATTAGAAGATTTAGAAGTGAGCAGGGGATTAAAACTTCGGCAAGAATTAATGCTCAAATTTCAGGTTTAACAGGAGATCTACTTAATTATGAAGATGCAATCAGATTCTTAGTTCGCCTCGATAAGCCAGGAAGTGATTTCAAAGAGAGCGCAAGGATTGAAATCGGCAAATTTAGTATCGCTTTTGACCTTAGGGGAGCAATCGATGTTAAGGCCGAGCGAGCACGGCTAAGTAAAGATCTTGAGAATATAAAGAAGGATTTGCAGAGCGCAGTTGTTAAGTTAGAAAATGAAAACTTTATGGCTAAAGCACCTATGGAAGTAGTCAAAGAAATTAGAGAGCGAATGGAATTTTGCGAGAGTGAGATAACTCGAATCAACACACTTCTTGCTGCGCTTCCAAAAGAATAAAGATGAGTTCTGCTGAAGATCTCTCACGCCTTGATGCCATTGAAAAAGCGCTACTGAATAGATGGCCAGAAACTAGAATTGCTCCAACTCTGGAGCGAATCTCAACTTTAGCTGATTACCTAGGTTCGCCTCAGCTCTCTTATCCAACAATTCATATCGCTGGAACTAATGGCAAAACGACAACTACGCGCTTAATTGATTCTCTCTGTTTTGAATTGGGGATGCGCACCGGAAGATTTACTAGCCCTCATCTAGAGAGTTTCTTAGAGCGAATCACTATCAACGGCCAATCAATAACTCCAGAATTTATGATTGCAACCTATAATGACATTGCGCCATATTTAGAGCTAATTGATTCTAAGATGACCAATAAGCTCTCATTCTTTGAATCGATGTGTGCACTCGCCTTCGTTGCCTTTGCTGAGTTCCCAGTCGATGTTGGAATATTTGAGTGCGGGATGGGAGGAGAGTGGGATTCGACCAATGTTATTAATGGCTCAGTTAATGTCATTACTCCGATAGGTTTTGATCACATGGAGTATCTAGGCGATACGCTTGAAAAGATTGCTCAAACTAAATCAGGAATCATCAAAGAAAACTCATTTGTTGTTCTAGCTGAGCAAGAAAGTGATGTGGCAGCTGTTTTGATGCGAGCTTGCGCTAAGGCTGATGCCACGCCAATTAGGTCAGGTGTTGAATTTAGCCTCAAATCAAGGGCTCTGGCTTTAGGTGGTCAGATGCTGACCATCTCTGGTGTTTATGGACAGTATGAAGATTTATACCTTCCGTTATATGGACAGCATCAAGCAAGTAATGCTGCTACTGCTCTTGCTGCTGTTGAGGTCTTTGCAGGTGAGACAAAGCTTGATGAAGAAATAGTGCGCCAGGCATTTGCTAACACCACATCACCTGGAAGATGTGAGATTGTTGGCAGAAACCCCACC
>SXMA01000030.1 GCA_005777515.1 Actinomycetota bacterium
CGAGTATCTAGGTGAGACGGTTCAAGTAATTCCTCATATCACCAATGAGATTAAAGAGCGCATTCGTGCAATGGCAGCTCCCGATATAGATCTAGTCATTACTGAAATTGGTGGAACTGTTGGCGATATTGAATCCCTGCCTTTTTTAGAGGCAGCACGGCAGATCAGACAAGAAGTTGGTAGAGATAACGTCTTTTATCTCCATGTTTCACTGGTTCCATACATCGGCCCATCAGGGGAGTTAAAGACAAAGCCAACACAGCACTCAGTCCAAGCTCTCCGCTCTATTGGAATATCTCCAGATGGCATTGTTCTTCGCTCAGATCGAGCAATCCCGCAAGGTGTGAAGAAGAAGATATCGTTGATGTGCGATGTTGATTTAGAAGCTGTAGTTGCAGCAGTTGATGCTCCATCAATTTATGACATCCCAAAAGTGCTTCATAGCGAAGGACTTGACTCCTATATTGTCAGAAGGCTTGATCTAAAGGCCCATGAAGTTAAATGGGGGCAATGGGATTCACTACTTGAGCGAGTGCATAACCCTGCCCATAGCCTAAAGGTTGCTTTAGTCGGCAAGTATGTTGATCTTCCAGATGCTTACCTATCAGTGACTGAAGCGCTAAGAGCTGGCGGCTTTGCTAATAACGCTAGGGTTGAAATCAAATGGGTTGCAAGTGATGAATGCGCAACAGAGGCTGGAGCAAAAGCAAATCTAAGTCAGGTAGATGCTATCTGCGTCCCTGGAGGTTTTGGAGTAAGAGGGATAGAAGGAAAGCTCGGAGCTCTTAAGTATGCAAGGGAAAATAAGATTCCAGCCCTAGGCCTTTGTCTAGGTCTGCAATGTATGGTCATCGAGATAGCTAGAAATATCCTCGGTTTAAAGCGGGCTAACTCTGCTGAATTCGACCCAGATACTGATGCGCCAGTTATTGCAACTATGGCAAGTCAGGTAAAAATCGTTAATGGCGAGGCTGATATGGGTGGAACGATGCGCCTTGGTCTCTATAAAGCAATTCTTGCCAAAGGCTCAATTGTTGAGAGTTGTTACCAAGCCCCTGAGATATCAGAGCGCCATAGACATCGCTATGAAGTAAATAACTCTTATCGGGCAGAATTAAGTAAAGCTGGTTTGGTCTTTAGCGGTACATCGCCAGATGAGAATTTAGTTGAATTTGTTGAGCTTCCAAGAGAGATCCATCCATTTTATGTGGGCACTCAAGCTCACCCAGAATTTAGATCAAGGCCGACTAGAGCCCATCCACTCTTTGCTGGCCTAATTAAGGCCGCGCTAGAACGTGGATGATAGATCCTCGATTGAAACATTCCTCAATCACTGCGCAATAGAGCGAGGACTGGCTAAGAATACTCTTTCATCTTATAGAAGAGATTTAGAAAAGTTTCTAAATTATCTAAGCCGAAATCAGAAAACACTTGTTAGTATCACGGCAAGTGATGTAGCTGCCTTTCTCCACACTCTAAGAGCAGCGAATCTAAACGAGTCAAGTATCGCTAGAAATGCTGTCGCTTTGAGAAGTCTCTTTGCATTTCTAGCCAAAGAAAGTGGCATCGAAAGTATTGCCAAAGAGATTCTTGTACCAAGGAGTACTAAGCGATTGCCTAAAGCCTTAAGTATTGATCAGATTGCAGCACTGATTAATAGTTGCGCCGATGACTCATCTGGAATAAGAGATAGGGCGATATTGGAGTTGCTCTATGCAACGGGGGCGAGGGTGAGCGAGGTAATTGCTCTTAATCGATCTGATATTTCCCAAAATAGCCAAGAGGGCGTTGAAGCAATAACTATTCGAGTCCGAGGCAAGGGGGGAAAGGAGCGTTTAGTTCCGGTTGGAAGCTATGCCAGATTGGCACTTGATCAGTATCTAACGAGATCTCGTCCGGTCTTTGCTAAGAATCTAAGAGAAGAAGCCCTCTTTCTCAATGAGAAGAGAGGAACTCGTCTTTCACGCCAGAGCGCCTGGCAGATTGTTATTGATGCAGCAAAGAGATCGGGCCTAGATGAGGCGGTCTCTCCGCATGGTTTTAGGCACTCTTTTGCTACCCATCTGCTTGATGGGGGAGCAGATATTAGGGTGGTGCAAGAACTATTGGGACATGCCTCAGTGACAACTACGCAGATTTATACCTTGGTAACTATTGATAAATTGCGTGAGAGCTATGCAAGCGCTCACCCAAGATCGAAGTAGAGCTATCTACCTCTAAGTCTTCTAGCAATAATTGATTGATCACCTTTTGCCTCTAAATCTGCAATAACAATTGCAAGAGATTCACGAACGATTCGACCTCTATCAACTGCAAGACCAAGATCTCCTCTTAAGTGAAGTCTTGCTTGCTCTAGATCAAAGAGTTCTTCAGGAGATAGATAAACAGTAATTTTCTCATCGTGTTTCTCACGTCCGGATGGTCCTTTATCTAAGCCAGTTGCGCGACGTCTTGGGGTCTGTCTAACGCCAGTTGACTTTGGAGCAGCTTTTGCAACGGTGGCCGTTGTTGGGCGGTTGGTATGAGCAACTTCAACCTCTTCAACGCTTTGATCTGGAACAGCGCTTAGAGTTGTCTTTCTAAACAACTCATCTGCTCCAGGCAAACTAATACGTCTTGTCATCGAACCCCTCCATTGGCAATTATTTCCCTTGCAAGTCTGCGATAAGAAGCAGCTCCAACTGAGGAGCTGGCATAGGAAGTTATTGGCTCGCCTGCAACGGTTGTCTCTGGGAATCTAACGGTTCTAGCAATTGTGGTATCAAATACTTGAGTTGGGAAGGCTTCACTGATTCGCTCTAAAACCTCGCGACTATGAACAGTTTTTCTATCAAACATAGTTGGCAAGATTCCGAGAAGCTCAATCTCAGGGTTGGTATTGGCCTTTACTTTCTTGATGATGTCATCAAGGAGAGCTACACCTCTAAGCGCAAAATACTCACATTCCAGGGGCACTAGAACCCAGTGCGATGCGGTGAGGGCATTAACAGTTAGAAGGCCAAGTGATGGCTGGCAATCAATGAGAATGACATCGTAGAAGTCAGTTACTGTGGAGAGGACGCGCTTTAGAATCTTTTCGCGAGCGATGACATTTACCAAGCCACCTTCAGCGCCAGATAAATCCTCATGAGCTGGGATCATATCCACCCCAGGAACGCTGGTTTTTAGAAGGAAATCTGAAACCTGCGTTGATTCATCCATAAGCAGGTTGTAGACAGATCCTTCGATATCTCTGGTTGAAACATTAAGGCCAATCGAGAGTGAGTGTTGTGGATCAAAATCAATTAGAAGAACTCGTCTTCCAAGTTCTGCAAAAGCAGCGCCGAGATTAATCGTTGTTGTGGTTTTTCCAACTCCGCCTTTTTGATTAACAACGGAAATTATCTTGGCATTGCCATGTTCAATTAATGGCGCTGGATAAGCAAAATCCTTAGCAGGCTTTCCCAATACTGATGATGATGTGACAATTTCGGAATCTGCTTTTGAAAATGTCGATTTAGCGTTCAAGCGAGATATCTCTGAAGCACTTTTTGCCATGGCCAGACTTTAACCACCGCTTATCGCGATATTGGCTGCGACACGCTTAGACTTGCCAGACTATGAATGAAGTTTCTGCGCAACCCTCAAGTAATACTTTAGGTACTCCGGCGCAAAATCTGAGCGAAGGACGAGTCGCGGGCTTTTCAGTTCATCTAGAAAACTTTGATGGACCTTTTGACTTACTGCTTCAACTTATCTCAAGACATCGAATGGATATCACCGATGTCGCAATTGCCACAGTAACCGATGAATTTATCAGCTACATTCGCGAACTTGAGAAAACTGAAGCTGGCTGGAAATTAGATCACGCCAGCGAATTCGTAGTTGTTGCCGCTACTTTATTGGACCTTAAAGCAGCTCGACTATTGCCATCTGGTCAGATTGATGATGAGGAAGATCTCGCACTTCTTGAAGCTCGCGATCTCCTCTTTGCTCGCCTTTTGCAGTATCGCGCCTTCAAGGAGATTGCATCCATTTTGTCGGAGCGCATCATTGAACAAGAAAAGACCTTCGCCCGTTCAGTCTCACTCGACCCAGTCTTTGCAGCTCTTCTGCCTGAAGTTTTAATTGGCGTTACGCCAGAGAGATTTGCCGCTATCGCAAACCGAGTTCTAACCCCTAAAACCGCGCCAACCCTCTCGGTTGAGCATCTCCATCTGCCGCTAGTTAGTGTGGCCGCTGAGGCCCTAGGGGTGGTATCGGCCTTAAGAAGGCTTAAAACAATGAGTTTTAGGGCCTTGGTAAGTGATGCGGCAAATACCTTAGTTGTGGTTGCTAGATTCCTAGCTCTTCTTGAACTCTTCAAAGAGGGCTCAGTCAGATTTGAGCAGGTAGTTGCTTTAGGAGAGCTACAGATAACCTGGATTGGAAGCGTTGAAGGTGAAATTAGAGTCAGTGATGAGTTTGATCGCCCAGCTCTAGTTGAATCAGGCGATGATGGGGTAGAAGAAGGGGGCGAAAATGTCTAATCGCGAACTGGAACGTTCAATTGAGGCGATCTTGATGGTTGTCGAAGAACCCGTCTCAGAAGTAGTTCTCGCTCAGATAATCGAAGCTCCGACAGAGCAGATCCTAGAAGCGCTCAATGCCCTTGCAGTCTCCTATGAAGAGCAGGCGCGCGGCTTTACCCTGAAACAGATTTCCGGCGGGTGGCGTTTTTATAGCCATCCTGACTTGGCGCCATTGGTCGAGAAATTCGTCTTAGATGGCCAGCAAGCGAAGCTCACACAAGCAGCTCTGGAAACACTTGCTGTGATTGCTTATCGCCAACCGATTTCAAGGGCTCGAGTCTCTGCAATCCGCGGGGTTAATGTTGAGGCAGTTATGAAAACGCTAGTCACCAGAGGGCTAGTGGAGGAGTGCGGCATCGAGCATGAAACTGGAGCAATCCTTTATCGAACTACCCATTACTTCTTGGAGAGAATCGGGCTCAATCGCGTCGAAGATCTTCCCGCTCTAGCGCCATTCCTACCCAATATCGACGGCTTAGATGAGGTAATTGCTTCTCTTACTGAGTGAGTAGGATGGGCCGTTATGGCCGATCTTGTAAGACTTCAAAAGTATATGGCCGATTGTGGCGTAGCTAGCCGTAGAGCCTGCGAAGAACTCATCGAGCAGGGCCGTGTGAAGGTTGATGGCAAAGTAATCCGCACTCAGGGACTCAAAATAGACCCGATAAAGACTAAAGTTGAAGTTGATAATGAAACAATTACTGTAGTAAAGACCAAAACTTACCTCGCGTTTCATAAACCTTTAGGTGTTTTGTCCACCATGTCAGACCCAGAAGGTCGCCCCTGTCTAAGTGATTATT
The DNA here is from genome assembly GCA_005777515.1 of Actinomycetota bacterium. Taxonomy (GTDB): domain Bacteria; phylum Actinomycetota; class Actinomycetes; order Nanopelagicales; family Nanopelagicaceae; genus MAG-120802. The sequence goes on from SXMA01000030.1 coordinate 5,351, forward strand.
TTCTTGACTGGCAGGAACGCCTATTTCATGTCGGGCGCTTAGATAAAGAGAGTGAAGGCCTAATCATTGTCACCAATGACGGTCAATGGGCTCATGAAGCCACACATCCATCTTTTGAGGTTAAGAAAACCTATCTGGTTGCCACAGAGGAAACTCTGCCCAGGGCAGCATTTGATCTTCTCTCTAGGGGGGTTGAATTAGATGATGGTTTAGCTCGCCCTTTGGCAGTCAACCGTTTCGGAGGTTTTATCGAAATCGTCATCCATGAAGGAAGAAATCATGTAGTTAGAAGAATCTTTGATGAAATTGGGTTTCCAGTTACTCGCTTGATCAGAACAGCCTTTGGCTCGATAAAGCTGGGGGAGCTACCTAGTGGCAAATGGCGAGCTCTGAATGAAGTTGAAATAACAAATCTATAAATAGTTAAAGCGTTTTATACTTTTAACCATTTATATACAATCGTGAATACTGCTTTATCGATATAACGTTTTTTGTAGGAGTCCAAATCATAGATATGTCGACATTTATGAGCGTTCTTAGTGCCCTAAAAATCGATATGTGGTTTTTAGCCTGAAACCCTCTGCCTGCGCAAAATTGTCGATAATCTCGATTGACATCGCTAAAGCAGAGATACCCATAAGTCGATAAAACACTATAACGGCTTCCCACGGGAGAGAGGGCAAGACGGGTAAAATCTGAAAGTGTTCGTGCGAGCAATACGAGGAGCTATTCAGATAGACCGTGATGATCCGGTCTTGATGCAAGAGGCTGTCGTTGAACTAGTTTCAAAAGTCCTTGAGGCTAATCAGCTCACTAGCACCGATCTGATCTCTCTGCTTTTTACCTCCACCCCAGATCTGGTTAGCGACTTTCCGGCTGCTTCAGCCAGAGCCATGGGCCTTGAGAAAGTACCTCTAATTTGCGCGGTCGAAATGGCCGTGCCAACAAGCCTTCCGAGGACTATTCGCTTAATGCTCCACTGCTACACAGAGCTGAGCCAGGATCAAATTTCACACATCTACCTTCGCGGTGCGGTCACTCTTCGCAAAGATATAGCTCAGTAATGAATGTGCAAGTTTCTCCTCAGATTCAGTCAGTAAAGATCGTCGGTGCTGGCTTAATTGGCACCTCAATCGCTCTAGCTCTGGCGCATCAGGGGGTTTTTGTATCCATAGATGATGCCGATCAGAAAGCTTTGGCTCTTGCAAAAGATCTCCTTGCGCCGTATTTGAAGGCAGAGCGGGAGGAGAGAAGAGAATTTAATCTAGTTATCATCGCAACTCCGCCAGCATCTGTTGTATCTGCGCTAAAGCTCCAAACTGCTACAAACCCTAAATCCATATTTATAGATGTTAGCAGTGTAAAAACTAACCTTATACAAGAGATAGAAGCATTACCGGCGCTTGCAGGGCGATTTGTAGGAACTCATCCAATGGCTGGTCGCGAAGTTTCAGGAGCATCTTCAGCGCAAGCAGATCTATTCAATGGCAGAGCGTGGATTATTACTCCAACTTCCAACTCTTCGCCCCGCGCCATTGCAATGGCAAAAGAACTAATTGAG
>SXMA01000127.1 GCA_005777515.1 Actinomycetota bacterium
GGAAGAGCTGTTACTGGAACTCTGCTGGTTCGAGCGATGCTTGAAGATAACGTTTTGATTTGGGGAGATGGCTCAACCTATAAGGGAAATGACATAGAGCGTTTCTATCGCTATGGCCTTTTAGCAAATCCTGAGCTAAAGATTTATAAGCCATGGCTTGATAGCGAATTTGTCGCAGAGCTTGGCGGTCGAAAAGAGATGTCAGATTGGCTGAAGAGCCACAATCTGCCTTATCGAGATAGTGCTGAGAAGGCTTACTCAACAGATGCAAATATCTTGGGAGCAACTCATGAGGCTAAGAAACTTGAGGAGCTAAGCACTTCTATTGAGATTGTTGAGCCAATTATGGGAGTTAAGTTCTGGGATCAAGCAGTGGCAATAGCCCAAGAAGATGTGAAAATAACCTTTAAGTCGGGAAGACCGGTTGCAATAAATAATAAAGATTTCAGTGATGTAGTTGAGTTGATGAGGCAAGCTAATTTAATCGGTGGACGACATGGTCTTGGAATGTCAGATCAGATTGAAAATCGGATCATTGAGGCAAAGAGTCGAGGCATCTATGAAGCACCAGGAATGGCGCTGCTATTTATTGCCTATGAACGCCTGCTAAGCGCCGTTCACAATGAAGAGACTCTGGCTAATTATTATCAATCAGGAAGAAAGCTAGGTCGCCTCCTTTATGAGGGAAGATGGCTCGACCCACAATCGCTAATGCTTAGAGAGTCACTAACTCGTTGGGTGGCATCGGCTGTAAGTGGTGAAGTTGTCTTGAGGCTAAGACGAGGCGATGATTATTCAATTATTGATACAAAAGGTGAGAACTTTAGTTATCACCCAGAGAAACTCTCAATGGAGAGAACGCAGGCAGCAGCCTTTGGACCAGAGGATCGAATTGGGCAATTAACCATGCGTAATCTAGATATTGCAGATACTAGACAGAAGCTTGAAATGTATCGAGACCAGGGCCAGATTGGTAAGGGAAACTTTGATTTAGTAGAGATTGAAAATCAGGAGAAAAAAGAGACGAAGGGTAAATAAATGACAACCAGTGCGATAACAAAGATTCTCGATAACTTTCTAGAGGAGGGAATCAAGCTATCGCCAATTGGGGCAACCATGCTTGGGGTTCCTGGTTTTGATGATCAACTAGATGACCTATCAATGGCGGGTAATGAAAAGCGGGCGGAGCTAACTCGAAAGACTCTTGCTGCAATAAAGAATGAGACTCCAATCAATGAATTTGATCGAATCGCAAAAGATGTGGCGATAGAACGGCTCACCTCTGAGCTGAACCTCAATGACACCTTTGAGGCACGCATTCTCTTCAACCTCATCTCATCTCCGGTAACTAGCATTCGCCAGGTCTTTGAGATGATGAAATCAGATCAAGCAGAGACAATGTCAAATGTCACAAAGCGCCTTAATGGAATAGAGGCAGCTTTTGGTGGATGGAAATCATCGTTGGAGTTTGCATCAGATAAAGGGAAATTCAATTCCCGCAGACAAGTTCTTGCAACCGCTGGCCAACTAGAGACTTTTTCAAAGGGTGCTTTTACTGCAGTTGCAAAGAAATTCAACCCTGCAGGCGATAATCAAGCTTTATTGGCTGCAGCAAAGAGCGCTGAGGCTGCTTGCGCATCACTTTCATCCTGGATGCGAGATTCGTATGCGCCTAAATGTCCAGCAGTTGATGGCGTAGGCGAGGAGAGATACAAGATGTGGGCTCGCCATTTCACGGGAGCAAATCTTGACCTGCGTGATACCTATGAGTGGGGAATCAAACAACTAGAGATGATCAATGAGCGGATGTGGAGCGCGGCAAAGAAGCTCTACCCAGATGCAAAAACTCTTAGAGAAGTTGCAGATCGCCTTGAAGCAGATCCGAGATACACCGTTGTCGGCGAAGAAGAATTGCTTAAAAAACTTAAGGAGTTCATAGCTGCTGCTGTTAAGAGACTTGATGGAAAAGAATTTGATATCGATCCAAGAATTCGAAACTGCGAAGCACGCCTTGCTCCACCGGGAGGCGCCTCTGCTGCCTATTACATGGGACCAAGTGAGGATTTATCAAGACCTGGAACAACTTGGTATCCAACCATGGGAAGAAAGACTTTTGGATGGTGGCATATCGTTTCAACTTGGTATCACGAAGCTGTTCCAGGACATCACTTGCAAGTTGCAACAACAAAGATAAACACCGATCGTCTAAATCGATTCCAACGCAACAGAGTCTGGGTCTCAGGGTATGGCGAAGGTTGGGCGCTTTATGCAGAGCGCTTGATGGATGAACTTGGCGCATTTGAAGATCCAGGTTATGAGATGGGATATCTCTCTGCGCAAGGGCTAAGAGCAGCACGTATCGTTGTTGATATTGGTATGCACTGTGGTTATAAAGACTTTAATGGTGAGATTTGGAACGCTGAGTCTGCATTTAAACTGCTTCATGAGAGAGCTTTGCTGGATGAAATCTCTGCACGAAGTGAAGTGGATCGCTATCTCGGTTGGCCAGGACAGGCAATTTCCTACAAAGTTGGCGAGCGCTTCATGATGGAAGCAAGGGAGGATGCAAAGAAGAGGCTTGGAGCAACCTTTAATCTAAAGAAGTTCCACTCTTATGTATTAAATCTTGGACCAATGGGTCTTGATCCATTTAAGGCTGAAATGGCCGCTTGGGACGGAAAGTAATTCTCGGCTAGAATCACCCTGTTGTTTCCGGGGTCGGTGTAATTCCGAACCGGCAGTTAAAGTCTGCGACCCGCTTGCATCCAGCTAGCGGTGGACTTGGTGAAATTCCAAGACCGACGGTTAAAGTCCGGATGAGAGGAAACAAATTGCGTGCATCCTTGCGCGCACTCTTTTGCGCACCCCGGAAATCTATTCGGGGGGTGGCGATCATGATAAACGCAGAATCTGCAATGCGCCGTGCCAACGAAATTTCAAAACTAGGTCTTGGCAGAAGCACACCTAATCCAATTGTTGGAGCAGTGATTGTTGGCAATGATGGCCAGATTACTGGTGAAGGTTTTCATCACAGCCAAGATGGTGGAAAACATGCTGAAGTTGTTGCAATTAGTAGAGCTGGACAGAGGGCAAGAGGTGCAACGCTTTTTGTAACACTCGAGCCTTGTCATCACTTCGGGAAAACTCCGCCCTGCACTGAGGCAATAATTGCTACAGGCATAAAGAAAGTAGTGTTTGCAGTTAGCGATCCAAACCCGATAGCCCATGGGGGAGCGCAAGCACTAACTGATGCAGGCATAATTGTTGAGCAA
>SXMA01000128.1 GCA_005777515.1 Actinomycetota bacterium
GTACTCGCTCCAAAGTAGTCAGACCTTCATAAACCTCGCCAGATAGGACCTGGGCTTTGCCTAGTTCAAATGAGGCATAAGTTAGGCGGCGTTGATCATGTGCGGTTGTAAAGACATCGACTGCCTTTTGGGCTGCAGTTAAAGCAGAATCGGCATCACCAAGTTCGGTGTAGCAATGGGCTATTTTCTGGTCACACCTTGCTACATGAATTACTTCTTTAGCATCTTTGAAATATTTCCTTGCCTCAAAGAAAGCTTCTAGTGCTTTTTCATACATCTTTAGCTCTCGATAGGCGCAGCCAATTAGATGAAAATCTGTTGCTGCTCCTAGCTCATTTCCATCAATTAAATGTTCGCGGGCGCACTCTTGCATGCAATCAATGGTGTTCTGATATTCCTTGGAACTAAACCACCATTCACCGAGCGTGCAGGCTAATTCAAGAGCCATTGGTGATTTATTCTCGCGAAGCAATTCCACAGCTTTACTCATAGCAGTTGCTGCTTCATTCATCCGCTTTAATTGATTTAGGTTATATCCAATTGCTGAATAAGCCTGAGCTAATCCTTCACTAGGGGCTGCACTTCCAAGCTCTGAGTAAATGTCTCGAGCCGTTTCAGCAAGTGCTAGAGCTTCATCGTATTGGCCACGAGCATAAATTCTCGCACTTAACTCGTAATAAGTGCTGGCTCGATCTACACCTTGAGTTTCAGGTATTCGTTCCCACAACATTTCTTCAGTAATGATTTCATCATTAACTTCATCTTCGTTGTGTTCGTCGGCCAATGCACTTCTCCATTCACTAGTAGCGCTGCGAGTAAGCCTTAACTTATCAGGTGTTATTTAAGCTGGCCCCTGGAACTCACAATTACTGTGAGTCGGCCCTGCCCAACACCACCGAGAAGGTCTTTGATCCACCACCTGGCATATCAACTGTGATCTTCACGGTATCTCCTGGGGCAAAGGAGCGGACTCTAACGATGGCGGTTATTAGGTCATTGATCTTCTTTCCTTCAATCTCTCTAATAATGGCGCCAGCCGGGATGCCGGCTTTATCAGCAGCTTCCCCAGGAATCAATCGCAATACCTTTGCGCCTACACCGGTGTAGCTAGTATCAAAATTAACTCCTAGAAGTGGTCTTGATGACTTTCCGGTAGCAATAATTTCATCAACAACTCGCTTTGCCTGATTAATAGGAATTGAAAAACCAAGTCCAATAGATCCGGAAGTTCCAGAACTCAGCGTTGCAATAGCAGAGTTAATCCCTACTAGCGCGCCCGTTGCATCAACTAATGGACCTCCTGAGTTTCCAGGATTAATAGCGGCATCGGTTTGGATCGCATCGATAAATGATTCGGCGCCAAAGCTTCCAGTAGTAACAGGTCTATTTAAGGCAGAGACAATTCCGCTAGTTACAGTTCCTGATAGCCCAAGTGGGGAACCAAAGGCCACAACTGGCTCTCCGATTGCTAACTGACTTGAGTTGCCAACTGAAACTACTTTTAGATTTCCACGTTCAATTCTTAGAACTGCAATATCGTAGGTGCTATCTCTTCCCACGATAGTAGCTTTTTCATAGTCGCCGTTATTTAGTTCAACTCTAACGCTGCCACTTGTCGCTGCTGATTCAATAACATGATTATTTGTAATGATGAAAGATGAAGAAGGGCTAGTGCGATATATAACTCCAGACCCACTGCCGCTACCAGTAGTCGCGCTAACTGCGATAGAGACCACGGAGGGCGAAACTGCAGCGGCAATGCTCTCTACATCGACTCCAGAGCCTGCAATCTCCATCAGGGTGCGGGTTTTGGCGCAACTTCCATTGACTGCTGAATAAAGCGCTTTGGTTCGATTATCGACACAGACTTTGGTTGGGGGCATATCTGGGGTGACTGCAACAGCCACGCTGCCAGCTACAAATGCTCCCGCAATAAAACCAACCATTACCTTGCTGAATGTAGATAAATTTTTCATGTGCCAAACCTAACCACGATTTTCTGAATAAAGCCTTAAAGATAATTCAACCTTGACTGAGTAGACTTCGCAACTTATGGATCTAGCCCTAAGCCGTGCTCGCATAGCGGTAACTGTAACTTTTGTTATTAACGGCTTTAGCGCTGGAAGCTTTGTGGCAAGAATTCCAGACTTTAAAAGGATTCTAGATATTTCAAATGGGACCCTTGGTCTTTCTTTACTCTTTGTATCAGCTGGGGTATTTCTAGCCCTTAAACCTGCTGGTAAGTACTCTGCAAAATTTGGAAGTCAACCAGTTATTTTCTATTCAACCATCGCACTGGCTCTCTCTTATGCACTTCTGGGTTTTCTATTTTCACTGACCTGGTTCTGGATTACTTTATTTATCTTTGGATTTGTATTAGCAACCCAAGATGTTGCAATGAATGCTCACGCAGTGGTGGTTGAACAGCGCGCTGGGCGACGTTTAATGAGCGTATTTCATGCGATGTTCTCGGTTGGTACTTTGTTTGGCGGAATATTAGGCGGAGTACTTTCGCAATTAGAGATAACTCCACTTACTCAAGCCTCATCACTTGCACTCGTTTATATCGTTGCTGCTCTTCTAGTGCGACCACTGCTTCTTCCAGCATCTGCTGATACTCACCACTTTGGGGATGAGAAGAGAGCTAAGCATCCGTTTATCTTTGCCATATTGGGCCTCTTTGGTTTGTTTGCAGCTCTAAGTGAGGGAGCCGCAGGTGATTGGGGTGGAGTTTTAGCCCGTGAAACCTTTGGTGCATCTCCATTCATTTCAACTCTTCCTTATATTGTCTTCTGTACAGCGATGATTGTTGGACGGCTCTCTGGTGATTATCTTGCCCACCGATTTGGCGCCTCTAAAGTCATTGCGGCAGGTGGTGTCATCGCAGGAACAGGTCTTAGCGCCGGCTTATTAATTGGCGGGATTCCTGCGATTATGGTCGCTTGGTTTTTACTTGGAATTGGTTTATCGGTAGTAATCCCGTTGATGTTTAGCGCTGCTGGAACTATCGCTTTGACTAAATACTCTGGAGTTATCGCTCCATCTGAAGCAGTTGCAAAAGTATCTGGTGTTTCCTACTTCGGATTTGTTATCGGTCCCCCGTTGATTGGGTTTATTGCTGATGCATTCGAATTGCGCTGGACTTTGATGTTACTAGCAGGGCTTTCTTATCTTCTTGTTCTTGCCTCCAGATATGCAAGGGTGGCTTAAGACTTACTCCAAGAGGTATTAAGAGCTCGTCCCTCTGCATAGCCTGATGCAGATTGAATTCCGATCACAGCTTTTTGGGCAAATTCACTTAAGTTTTTCGCTCCAGCATATGTGCAAGATGATCTAAGCCCAGCAATGATTTCATCAATCAAATCTTCAACTCCAGGACGAATTGGATCTAAATACATGCGAGAGGTTGAAATA
>SXMA01000129.1 GCA_005777515.1 Actinomycetota bacterium
ATTTCGCCCTATGCCTGGGATGTTCCAGGGGGAGTGCAAGCTCATATAAGAGATCTTGCTCATCATTATCTTGAACAGGGACATCAGATATCAGTTTTAGCTCCGGCAAGTGATGAGAGTTCAATAGTAGAAAACTTTGTGGTCAGTGCAGGCAGACCCGTTGCAATTCCTTATAACGGCGCAGTTGCAAGAGTTCTCTTCGGTCCAGTTGCTGCATCAAGAGTTAGGCAATGGGTGGCCGGAGGAGATTTTGACGTTCTACATCTGCACGAACCCGCAATCCCATCTCTATCGCTTCTTGCCTGTTCCATTGCTGAAGGCCCGCTAGTTGGAACGTTTCACGCTGCAGCCCCGCGGCAGAAAGTCACCTTTGCAATTGCGCCATTTCTAGAACCTGTGATTGAGAAGCTAAGAGCCAGAATTGCCGTTAGTGAAATCGCGAGAGAAACACTTCGAATTCATCTAGATACTGATGCCGTAGTGATTCCTAATGGAATTAGCAAGGAATTCTTCGAAAGAGCAGAAGCAAATTCAGCGTGGAAGCGGGAGCAAACCATTGGATTCATTGGCAGATTTTCAGAGCCGCGAAAGGGGCTGAACACTCTGCTTGAGGCCCTTCCGCAAATTGCACTTGCCATTCCGGAGGTGCGCTTGCTGATCGCAGGCCCAGGTGAAGGTGTTGAAGCCATGGAGAGCGTAAATCCAGCCCTTCGTTCTCGAATCACATTTCTCGGCAGAATCGATGATGAGGCTAAAGCATCTCTTCTTAAATCAATTAGTGTTTATGTAGCCCCAAATACTGGCGGAGAATCTTTCGGAATCATCCTCACCGAGGCGATGGCATCTGGTGTTCCGATTGTGGCAAGTAATATTCCAGCCTTTAATCAACTTCTTGAAGATGGTAAATACGGCCTTCTATTTGAAAATGAAAATGCTTCTGATCTTGCTGCGAAGTTAATTCGGCTTCTCAAAGATAAGGAGTTAGCAAGAAAGTATTCTGAACTAGGCCAAGGTCATGCCACTAGATTTGATTGGAATCAGGTTGGCGAAGAGATAATGAATGTTTATCTACATGCCAGAGGTGAAGAAGAGAAGGTGACACTCTTGTCAGAGGCACGGCCGTGGAGCAGGCTCTTCACAAGGGGGGAGGAGGAGTAATGGAAATTCCAGTATTTGTCATTCCTCTAATTATTTTATTTGTTATCTGGTATCTCAGTTTTAGCGCAACAAGGCTTGACCGTCTTCACCAGAGAGTAGAGACCTCGTGGGCAAATCTTGACGCTATTTTGCAGCGCAGAGCATCACTTGCACTTGAGTTAACCCATTTCCCAGAGACAGATCCTGCTGCAAACTTGCTGCTCACCTCAGCGGCTCATCATGCAAGGACAGCAGACATAGCAGCGCGCAGCGAGGCAGAGAGCGGATTGACAACAGCCCTTTTGCTCCTGCGACAGGAGAGTTGGCTAGTTGAGAAGTATCCAGATTTATTCGAAGAACTTGATCAACTTACTGAGCGGCTAAAAGTTGGCATCACCCTTCATGTTGAGGGAGTCTCAGCTGCAAGAGCGCGACGATCAAAGCTAATTTATCGAGTCTTCCGTCTTGCTGGCAAAGCCCCACTCCCAGTCAAATATGCCTTCGAAGATGATTCACTAGTCGAAGTACAAAGATGAGAAAAGTAGCCCTCTTTGTATTCCTTACCCTCCTTGTCTCATCCTGCGCATCGCGTCCTTTCGCAGGAGAGAAGATAGAGATCGAAAAGAATCTCTACACAAATCTTCCTGGAGGCAGTGGGAAAATATTTGCGGTGAAATTCGATGACACAAGTGATGCCCATCCGCAGCAGGGAGTGGAGTCAGCAGACGTTGTTTACATCACGCAAGTTGAAGCTGGTTTAACAAGGCTTATGGGAATCTACTCTTCAAATTATCCAGAAGTTTTAGGGCCGATTAGATCTGCTCGAATCAGTGATCTATCAATCCTTGGCGAATATGGCAGGGTTGGATTTGTCTATAGTGGGGCTCAAAGTAAATTGCGCTCGGTTATCTCAGAATCAAATTTAGTGAATCTCAGCGCTGAGCGAAATCCACCCTCAATTTACTTTAATGATCCATCACGTCGCTCTCCTTATTCTATGATGGTAAAGCCAAATCTCCTTATAAAGAAAGCAGCAGATGTAGAATCTGCAAAGAAACCAGGATGGCAACATGGCCCTAGAGCAAAAGGTGCTAAGAAAATAATCTCTGCCAAGATCAATTGGCCAAATGCTAGCTATGAGGCTTATTGGAGCGCGGTTGAAAAGAGATTTCTGCTAAAACACAATGGTCGAGAAAACATAGCTTCATCCGGAATGCATCTTGGTTCAACAATGATGGTGATTCAAATCGTGAAAATCTCGCCATCAGAGTATGGCGATAAATTTGGGGGAGTGACTCCAAAGAGCGAGGTAATTGGAAGTGGGGATGGATACCTACTTCGCAACCAAAGAGTTGTTAAGGCCCGATGGAATCGAGCGAGCTTAAGTGAGGCGACCACTTGGAGCCTTGAAGATGGCAGTCCCGCCTATTTTGCGCCCGGACAGATCTGGTTCTTTCTAACCGATATTGAGCCCGAATTCACCTATCTACCGAAGCCAGCAAAGTCCTAATCCGATTCGCCAGATTGCTTAATCAAAGTAGAATCACACCTATGGCAAAAGAGAATTCAGCCCAGACTGGAACATCGCGCGTTAAACGCGGCATGGCAGAGATGCTCAAGGGCGGGGTAATCATGGATGTCGTTAATGCTGAGCAGGCGCGGATCGCAGAAGATGCCGGAGCTGTTGCAGTTATGGCACTTGAGCGAGTTCCTGCAGATATTAGAGCTCAAGGCGGCGTGGCTCGAATGTCAGATCCGGGGATGATTACAGAGATTCAAAAGAGCGTATCTATTCCTGTTATGGCTAAGGCTCGTATCGGACATTTTGTTGAGGCTCAGATTCTGCAATCACTTGGCGTTGATTACATTGATGAATCAGAGGTTTTAACCCCTGCTGATTACACCCACCATATTGATAAGTGGAATTTCACAATTCCTTTCGTTTGTGGAGCAACTAATCTTGGTGAAGCGCTTCGAAGAATTAATGAAGGCGCAGCGATGATTCGCTCTAAAGGTGAGGCAGGAACTGGCGATGTTTCAAATGCCACCACTCATATGCGCGCTATCTCAGATGAGATTCGTAGATTAAGTTCTATGCGCGAAGATGAATTATATGTTGCAGCCAAAGAATTACAGGCTCCTTATGACTTGGTTAAGGAAGTTGCTACAACAGGAAAACTTCCCGTTGTTCTCTTTACCGCAGGCGGCATTGCTACTCCTGCGGATGCTGCCATGATGATGCAACTTGGCGCTGATGGAGTTTTTGTTGGCTCAGGAATATTTAAATCAGGCGATCCGGCAAGAAGAGCAGCTGCCATTGTGAAATCAGTAACTTTCTATGATGATGCGAAAGTTCTAGCCGAGCAATCAAAAGGTCTTGGTGAAGCTATGGTTGGGATAAATGTTGCAGACATTCCAGCCCCACATCGTTTAGCAGAGCGAGGCTGGTAGGAAAGTGAAGATTGGAGTCTTAGCGCTCCAAGGTGATGTTGCCGAGCATATTGCCTCACTTGGAGATTGCGGTGTTATCGCAAGCGGGGTTAGAAGTAAGCAAGAGATAGAGTCGATAGATGCCCTAGTAATTCCAGGCGGAGAATCAACGACAATTGCCAAACTTGCAAAAGCATTTGGAGTCTTTGACTTGATTAAATCTCGTATCGCATCTGGAATGCCTACCTACGGCTCCTGTGCTGGAATGATTTTAATTGCCGATCAAATACTTGATGGTGGAGTCGATCAAGAGAGTTTCGGTGGCATTGATGCCCAAGTTCGCAGAAATGCATTTGGTAGACAGGTGGATTCCTTTGAAACAGATCTCACTTTCGCCGGCATTAGCGGCGCCTCTTTTCGCGCAGTATTCATCAGAGCTCCTTGGGTTGAATCAGTTGGAACTCAAGTTGAGGTTCTAGCAAGTTTTAACGGCCATCCTGTCGCTATTAGGCAGGGACATCTGCTAGCAACTTCATTTCATCCAGAACTAACTGGCGATAATCGCATCCATCGCTTCTTTGTAGACCAGCTCTGTAAAGAAAGTACAAAGGCAGGGATCTAGATAATGTCAGGTCATTCCAAATGGGCCACAATCAAACGCAAGAAAGCGCTGATAGATTCTAAGCGGTCAAGGGCATTTGCTAAATACATTAAGGCAATTGAGGTCTCGGCAAGAAATGGTGGAGCAGATCCAGATGGTAATCCCACTTTATATGACGCAATTACTAAGGCGAAAAAGAATTCAGTGCCAAGCGATAATATCGACCGAGCACTTAAGAGAGCAGTCGGAGAAGGTCAATCACAAGCTCAATGGGAGAACATAATTTATGAAGGTTATGGTCCTGGTGGGGTAGCAATTCTTATCGAGTGCTTATCGGACAATAGAAATAGAGCCGCATCAGAGGTGCGAGTAGCTATCACTAGAAATGGCGGCACTATGGCTGATCCTGGATCAGTTTCTTATATGTTTGAAAGAAAAGGCGTAATAATTGTTAAGAAGAAGCAAAGCGATAAAACCATCGTTGAAGAGTTGATATTGGATTCTGCCCTTGAGCATGGTTTATCCGAGGTCAATGATTTAGGAGAGAACTTTGAACTTATTAGCGCCGCAACAGATCTGGTTTCAGTTAGGCAAGCGCTGCAGAATTCAAATATCGATTATGAATCAGCAGATGTCTCCTTCCTTCCTTCAATCTCTATTCCAATTGGCGCAGATGATGCCAGAGCCCTCTTTGAGTTAATTGAGGCTATCGAGGAGTGCGATGATGTGCAGAATGTCTACGGCAACTTTGATGTTTCAGATGAGGTAATGGCGAGCCTGTGATAACACTGTCTTAACTGGCTAATAGGCTTAAGCCATGCGCGTTCTAGGTGTTGATCCCGGTCTTACGCGCTGCGGTATTGGAGTAGTTGAAAAAGTTGGGGTTAAAGATCTCAAGCTAGTTGCTTGCGGGGTAATTCAAACTGGTATTGATGCTCCTCTTGAAGAGCGCTTGATGCATCTGAGTGCCGAACTTGAAATCTGGATCAATCGATATAAGCCAGATGTCATTGCAGTAGAGCGAGTCTTTTCAAAGTTGAATGTGCGAACCGCTATGGCTACAGGGCAAGCGGCTGGGGTTGCACTACTACTTGCAGCAAAGGCAGGGGTTCCAATTGCCATGCACACCCCAAGTGAAGTCAAAGCGGCAGTCTCTGGTTCTGGACGGGCAGATAAGAGGCAGGTAGCTGCGATGGTAGTTAGAATCTTAAAATTGAAAGAAGCACCGAAACCAGTAGATACCACTGATGCTTTAGCTCTTGCTATCTGCAATCATTGGAAAGGAGCTGGGGCAAAGAAACTGGCAACTGCCACAGCCAAAGAAAAAAGTCGCTTAAAGCGTTTAAAATCGGAGCCAAGATCAAGAAAGGCGAAGAAATAAATGATTGCCTTTATGACTGGCACGATTTTTGAGATCCGACTTAACCGAATCATTCTGCTTGTTAATGGAATTGGTTATGAAGTAATTGTTGCTCCAGATATTGCCTCTGAATCAAAAGTAGGAGGCGAGCTCTCGCTTCATACTTCGTTAGTTGTCAGAGAGGATTCCTGGAGTCTTTATGGATTCTTATCTCAGAGTGCAAAGAGCCTCTTTGAAGAATTGCAATCTGTTACCGGAATCGGGCCAAAGGTTGCTAGCGCTCTGCTTGCTGTTTATGGCCCAGATGCACTGCGAAACATCATCGCCTCACAAGATAATGAAGCTCTGGAGAGAGTTCCTGGAATCGGGAAGAAAGTTGCTTCAAGAATTCTTCTAGAGTTGAAAGAGAAGTTCGGCGCAAGCTACAAGTCTAAATCTGCTCTAAGCGGGCCGTGGCGAACCCAAGTAATTGGCGCACTTACTGGACTTGGTTATTCTCAAAAAGAGGCAGAAAGTGCGCTGGATAAAGTACTGGAAAGCTATGGCAGAACGCCAACAAGTGAAGATACTCCCGAGATGCTAAAGCTAGCGCTGGCGCAATCGCGACAGGAGAGGTAACTCATGAGCGATGAAGTATTGAGTAGCTCGCTAACGCCTGAGGAAATTAGCGCCGAGCAGGCCTTAAGGCCAGAAACACTAAGAGATTTTGTAGGACAAAAGCGCGTAAAGGATCAAGTCGATCTGCTGCTTCGAGCAGCTAGGGAGCGCGGCGCTCCAGCAGATCACATTCTCTTTTCAGGCCCTCC
>SXMA01000130.1 GCA_005777515.1 Actinomycetota bacterium
ATCTTCATCGGGTAAGACCATGGTGTAACCAAGTGCTCGCCCTCTTGGCAAAATTGTTATCTTGTGGACTGGATCTGTGTGTGGAAGTGCGTGCGCAACTAGCGCATGACCGCCTTCATGGTAGGCAGTAACTCTGCGCTCTTCCTCGCTCATAAGCCTTGATTTACGCTGCGGCCCAGCCATCACGCGATCAATGGCTTCATCGACATCAGTTGATGAAATTACCTTGCGGTTTTCTCTAGCAGTTAAAAGAGCTGCCTCATTTAAGACGTTTGCTAAGTCTGCTCCAGTAAATCCTGGGGTCCTTCTAGCAATAGCCAAGAGGTCGAGGTCTTTTTCTAAAGGCTTGTTCTTAGAGTGAACTTTAATTATTGCCTCACGCCCCTTTACATCTGGGCGGTCTACGCCAATCTGGCGATCAAATCTTCCGGGGCGAAGGAGGGCTGGATCTAAAATGTCTGGGCGGTTTGTTGCAGCAATAAGGATTACCTGCTCATGAGCTTCAAAGCCATCCATCTCAACTAGCAATTGATTTAAAGTCTGTTCGCGTTCATCATGACCGCCGCCCATTCCTGCGCCGCGATGACGACCAACCGCATCAATTTCATCAACAAAGATAATTGCAGGGGCGTTTACTTTTGCTTGAGTAAATAGATCTCTCACGCGAGCAGCACCAACGCCAACAAACATTTCAACAAAGTCAGAACCTGAAATGGAATAGAACGGGACCTTCGCCTCTCCCGCTACAGCTCTTGCCAGAAGAGTCTTTCCGGTCCCTGGAGGGCCAAATAAAAGAACTCCCTTAGGAATCTTTGCGCCAATTTCTTGATATTTCTTCGGCTCTGCAAGGAAATCTTTTATCTCTCTGAACTCCTCGATTGCCTCATCAGCCCCTGCAACATCTGCAAAGGTAACTTGCGGTACTTCATTGTCATGAAGCTTTGCCCTGGAGCGGCCAAAGGAAAATACTCTTGATCCTCCTTGGGATTGGCTCATGAAGAATAAAAGTAAAAATGCTAGAAGAAGAATTGGGCCTAAGGTAAAGAGAATCGAGATCAGGATGTTGGTCTTGGGAACCGTTACATCCCACTCTTTAGCAGGCTGATTTGCGGTGAGTAAGTCAATAAGAATCGGCTCTTGCCCTGTGACATAGGAAGCCTCAACCTTTGTGGCGCCACTTATTGCCACCCCAGGTTTAAGAATTAATTGAATCTTCTGATCTCGGTCAACGATGTTGGCTGATTCCACATCGCCTCTAGTGATTGCAGCCATTGCCTTTGAGGTATCAATCTTGGTGAATTGACTACTACCAGATGAAATCTGACCAAAGATAGTTACGCCAACAATTGCAACTAAAATCCAAAATAGCGGACGTTTAAAGAATTTTTGAGGCGCTGTCTTCTTGCCAGATTTCACAGAAGCTTTAGAAGGCTTTACTTTTGCTTTCTTATCGGCCATGTTTACTCATACATATGCTTAGCAAGCACGGCAATAAAGGGAAGGTTTCTATACTTCTCATTGAAATCAAGTCCATAGCCAATAACAAAGTCTTTTGGAATGTCAAAGCCTACATATTTGACCGACACTTCAACTTGAGCAGACTCTGGTTTTCTAAGAACCGTCATTATCTCAACGCTCTTTGCTCCGCGAGATTTAAGGTTCGCACTCAACCAATCTAGTGTTAGACCAGTATCAACAATATCTTCAACGATTAACACATTTCTTCCAGTAATGTCTTTATCCAAATCTTTCATAATTCTTACAACGCCAGATGACTTTGTTCCAGAGCCATAGGATGAAACAGCCATCCAATCCATATCCAGGTGTCTATTGATATAGCGCGATAGATCAGCCATCACCATCACTGCGCCTTTTAATACGCCAATGAGTAATAGATCTTGATTTTTATAATCTGCTTCAATCTGGGCAGCTATCTCTTTTACACGGGTTTGTAATTGTTCATCAGTTACAACTACTCGTTCAATCTCGCCCTTAACTGATTCCAGATCCACTATCGCCCTCTCGCCTTGTATCGACTATCCCTGCCCACCGCTTTTAGAGAGCGAAAGTCTGCCCGAAATTCGAGCCACGGTCACACCACCGGGAAGTGAGATAGGACCTTGCCCCTTCCAGGCTGTGATGAGAGCCTCAACAGGCTCAATGTGCTCGGCTGAGAGTGAGCCCTGCGGGGCTCCGGCCAGATAGATAGCTCGTCTCAAGATTCTAGTTCTAATCGCCCGGGGCTGAGATTCAAGCTTTGAGATATCTAGCGATGCTGGCTCTAACTTAGAAAAAATCTCATCACTCAAATAATCCAGCGCATCGGCATCATCTCGTAGCAACTTGGCTGATCTTGCAAGAGCATCACTAATGCCAGGGCCAATCTCTTTCTCCATCGTCGGCAGAACTACTTCGCGAACTCTCACTCTTGTAAATTCCATTGATTGGTTGTGTGGATCTTGCCAGAATTTAATGCCAGCTTCTTCACATGCTGCCTCTGTCTGCGCTCTAGTGATTGCAAGAAGTGGCCTTCGATAGCGATTAACTCTTGATGCCATTCCAGATAGCGAGCGAGATCCAGATCCTCGCGCAAGACCAAGCAGCACTGTCTCAGCTTGATCATCTCTTGTGTGTCCAAGGAAAATAGCCACTGCGTCATGAGCGTTAGCAACATCATTTAACGCTTGATAGCGCGCTCTTCTTGCTGATGCCTCTAGGCCATCAGTAATTTCGACAGTAACTCGTCTAATTTCGATATTTTCATAACCGATTTTTGTCAGCGTTCTCTTTGTTTCATGAGTTACATCTGCCGAGTTCTTCTGCAAGCCATGATCAATAATTAAGGCAATTACTTTAATTGACTTTGCTTTGCACTCTTGTAACAAAGCTACAGCCAGAGCCGATGAATCAGCTCCTCCAGAGGCAGCGACTAAAACGCTATCGCCTGCATCAATGTCTTCTAATTCAGATCTAACCGCAAGACGGATCTGATAGAGCGGGGTGGTTTCGGCCATGAGGCTAAGGGTAATCGCCTTAGACCCGGCCTCCATATGGCATTAATCCCTTAACGCTATAGATATTGGAGAAAAGTAGGCCCTTATCTTTGGAGTTTGCCTCCCACATCATCCCGTTTCCGGCATAGATACTGATGTGATGAATCGTGTTTACCGTTCCTTTGTAGGAGTAGAAAAGCAGGTCACCTGGCTCGAGCTGACTTAGCAGAACATGCTTGGTGTAACTGAAATACAGAGATGAGTTGAGACGATCCCAATTTGGCCAGCCAAGTCCTGCTGAGCGATATGCGGCATAAACTAAACCAGAGCAATCAAAAGTATTTGGTCCTTCATCACCCCAGACATATGGCTTTCTTGCTATCACTTGTTTCTTAGCAAAAGCCACAGCCTCGGCTCGCATTTCTGGAGTTGAACGCGAGGTGCTGCGGCCTTTGAAGCCAATGTCGGGCCAAACCTTGGTGTAAACATTGGTGGTAGTTGCAATATTTGCATTTGCTTCTTCTAATAAGGCGAGTTGTCTCTGTTGTTCAAGAGTTACACGAGTCTTTCTTGCGGCGTTTAACTCTTTTAATACCTGATCTTGAATCTTTTGCAGTTTATCAACTTCTTTTTGCTGAGCATTTCTAGCAGCATCTGCCTCGATTTTAGTTTCTTCCACTTTTCTAGTTGCTACCTCTTGTGCTGCTTTGGCGTAATCTGCAGCTTTCTTGGCTTTTGCAGCAGCTGCTTCAGCAGCTTGGAATCTAAACAGAGCTTGGGTATTTTGATTTCCTAACGTATCCAGCGTTGAGAGGCGATCTATCAAATCTTGTGGTCCATCAGAGTGAAGAACTGAGTTTAAATCAGTAAATCCACCACCCATGATGTAGGCATTGGTGGCGAGACGACCAATGGAGTCATGGGCTGCCTTTACTTCACTAACTGCAACTACATATGCCGCTGCAGCTGATTCTGCTTCTCTTGTTGCAATTACTAACTCTCGTTTAGCTGCTTCATATTTAGCCCTTGCCGCATTAGCAACTGAAGTTAATTGTTTTAAAGTTAAGTTCGCTTTGCTTAATTTGGCAGCCGCGGCATCTGCTAACTTCTTTTTCTCTGCTTCAGCTTTCTTTGCTGCTTCAATTTGAGCCAGAGTTGGCTTTGGAGTTTTGCCATAGGCAGGGCTATACGCGATGAGAAGTAAGAAAGAGGTGGAAAGCGCTATTAAGCGGGCGCGTTTAGATCTCAATTCGTGGCTCCCTGGGGATTGGGGGTCAGTTGCTTGAGTGAAAGGATAAAGGCCAAGGCTGGGAAATGTAGGAGAACCGTAGGTGTGTCAGTTAGAAAGTGATGAATATTGCAGCAACCAAGAGAATGGAATAAAGGCTTAAGTAGGTAATTGAGCCATGAAATATCTTTGCTGCAGACTTTTCGATCTGTGAGCTTCTAAGGCTAGACATCTGTATTGCAAAGAAAGTAGTCAGGACAGTATTTGCAAGATAACTCCAGCTTGGCAAACCTGCTGAGTAGAGGGTCAGGTATGAAGAAGCAAACATTGCGATGGTGTGAAACCACATCTGCTGTTCAACTTTTGCAATTGGAGCAACTACTGGGAGCATGGGAATTTTTGCTGCTGCATAATCATCTTTATATTTAATAGCTAGAGCCCAGAAATGCGGCGGCGTCCAGAAGAAAATCACCATAAAGAAAAGAAACGCTGTTGCGCTGAGAGAATTGGCAACTGCTGACCATCCAATTAAAACGGGCATACATCCTGCAATCCCGCCCCAGACAATGTTTTGGGAGGTGCGACGCTTAAGACCTACGGTATAGCCAAATACATAGAAGATAATTGCGCCGATTGTTAGCGCTGTTGCTAGAGGATTACTAAAAATCCAAAAGATAGAGAGAGATAGAACTGTTAGCGCTGTTGCAAAGGCAAAGGCTTGATTCTCGCTTACCTCTTTATTGACAATCGGACGCTTCGAAGTTCTATCCATTAATTGATCGATATCAGATTCAATAATCATATTGAAAGCATTAGCAGCGCCAGCCGCCAGAGTTCCACCAATTAGCGTTGCAAGGGAAATCCCAATTGGTGGCACACCATCTGCTGCAAGAAAGAGGGCAGGAAGGGTGGTGACCAGTAATAATTCCACCACGCGCAATTTCATTAGCGCGATATATGGTGAAATCATGTCTTGAGATTACCCTGTAGATTGCACTGGTGCGTATTTGCTTGGCGTGGGCTATATCTCTAAACCTTATATTTACCAGCGCAATTCCTACTTCTGCAGAACCACTATCTGAAAGCTTTAAGTTAAAACTAGAAGCCACTATTACTGGTGATATATCACCTAAATCAGTGCGCTCCTCTAATACTGGCTTCATCTCGGCTCACAACATGATGTATCGCCATAGCGTGACAATTTATGATGCTCAAAGCCTTGAATTGGTGAAGTCGATATCAGATCAGGTAAACCTCAAAGATTTCGGTATCAAAGGATATTCTGGGCTTCATCGCGGCTCCCCTGTTGAAGGGGCATTTTCACCTGATGGTAAATATCTTTATGTGACAAATTATGCGATGTATGGCAAGGGATTTAACAGAGAAGGCACTGATAGGTGTAATCCTGGCGATAACTATGACCGTTCATTCCTTTATCGCATCGATACGCAATCATGGTCAATTGATGCCGCTTATAAAGTTGGTGTAGTCCCTAAAGTTGTTGAAGTAAGCCCGGATAATAAATTTGTCTTGGTAAGTAATTGGTGCTCCTATGATCTTTCTATAATTTCAACAGAGCTTGGCAAAGTTATAAAGACTGTGAAAATCGGGGCATACCCAAGAGGAATTACAATCTCTAGTGACTCCCAATATGCCTTTGTCGCCCAGATGGGAGGCTCAGTAGTTCATAAGATAAATCTTGTAAGTTTTGAAAGAGAGTTACTAAATGTTGGTTCAAATCCAAGGGCCTTAGTTCTTTCTCCTGACAATGCTTATCTCTACGCCACTCTAAATGCTGCAGGACGTGTAATTGCCTTTGACTTAACTGCTAATAAAGTTGTGGAATCAGTTAAGACCGGGTCTGCGGCGCGAAGCCTTGATATCTCAGCTGATGGCAGTGCGCTATATGTGGTTAATTACACCAGCGACACTCTTGTTAAGGTGCGAAGCAGCGATTTTAAGATTCTGCAGAAAATTAAAGTTTGTAATGAGCCAATAGGCGTAACTTATGAAAGATTGCAAAAGCGAGTTTGGGTCGCTTGTTATGGTGGATCAATTAAAGTTTTTAGTGATTCCCTGTCGCAATAGCTCCAAGTAGTCGATCCATTGCCGCCCTTGCCTTATTCCTTCCACTCAGCGTTGGGGTTATCCCATCGGCCAGAATGGCAAAGACGTATTCCTTATCTGCAGACTTCACATAACCTGCCAGGGTTACCGTGTTTCTCAACCATCCAGTCTTTGCTTTAACTAATCCTCTAGCCTCAGAGCCATCTTCAATAAATCTCTTCTTTAACGTCCCGTTCTTTCCAGCCACAGGAAGTCCTTCATAGATAGCTTGATACTTAGGGTTATCCCTTATTTTTACTAGAAGCTCAACTACGGTTTGTGTTGATAGGCGATTTCCTTTATCCAGACCACTGCCATCTTTTGCTGTTAAACCTTGGCTATTAACCCCGATTTCCTCCAAGGCTAATTTAAAAGTCTGGGTAAGGCCTTTACTGGTTCTCTCAAGTCCAATCTCGCGCACTGCAGCCATCGCTAAGCGATTTGCCAGAGTGTTATCACTATAGAGGTTTACAAACTTGATCATCTCAGAGAGAGGGAGTGAAGTTAATGAGGCAATCTCCTCTTTTGCCAACTCTTTAGCTTTAGTTGTATCGACTTTCTTAAAAGTAGTCTTAATGCCTTTTCTCTTTAGATTAAGACTTAAGTCATATCGATCTTTTTCAAATAGACCTGAGTAGTAAATAGTCAGCTTCTTTTTGTTCTCTGGGTTTGCTTCAGTCACAAGTGAGGGGAGATATTTCTGCCCATTCTTCTTGGCTAAAGTTAGATTGCTGGTCAGCCAGGGATCTAACGAGCCCTTTATTAGATAGGTATTTTCTTCCTCTGTTGTAAAAATAGTTGTGACATACCTTCTCTCACCACCAATAAAGTGAAGTGCAGCAGTTGATGAAACCAGTTTTAAAACAGATGCTGGAACGCGTAGTACATCTGGGGCATTTTCTGCAATGACTTGCCCATCTAATGGATTGAGAATGAGTAGGCCTGGAGCGGCAAGATGCTTACTATTTACATACTTATCAAGAGAGTGAAGAGCTGATGCCTCAAGTGGGTTAATGGCAAGCAGTAGCGCTAGAAGAAGAGCCACTCTTGATTTAGCCATGGATGAAAGAGTAATAGTCATTTATCCAACTTGGCTTTAGGCTTGAGCCCATGCGTACCGGTTATGTTTATCACGAGATATTTGGATGGCATGACACAGGCACATTTGTCGGAGATATGCCTTCAGATCCTGGCGCGGGTCTGCAGCCATATATGAATTATGAAAACCCTGAGACTAAGAAGAGAATCCATGAATTGATTGTGGTTTCGGGGTTAATCGAAGATTTGATTCGAATCCCAGTGCGAGCTGCAAGCGAAACAGAATTATCAACAGTTCACACCAAAGAACATATTGCACGAATAAAGAAGGAATCTGCTTCAAGGCTTGGTGGCGATGGTGGTGATTCAACAACGCCATTTGCTAAAGGTGGATATGAAATTGCTGCTATGGCCGCAGGTGGGGCGATTGAATTATTTGAAGCAGTTCTAAACGGTGATATCGATAATGGATATGCCCTCATCAGACCGCCAGGTCATCATGCAGTCTCTGGGACTGGAATGGGATATTGCATCTTTTCAAACCTTGCAGTGGCAATTGCAGTAGCAAAGAAAACGCATAATAAGGATCTTCGGGTAGCTGTAGTTGACTGGGATGTTCATCATGGAAATGGCACTGAATCAATATTTTTGAATGACCCCAACGTGTTAACGATCTCGCTTCATCAAGACAAGCTATATCCCCATGACACAGGAAGTGTTGATGTTGTAGGGGTTGGAACTAATATCAACATTCCGCTCCCGCCAGGAACCGGTCACGGCGGTTATTACTACGCATTTGATGAAGTTGTAATCCCTGCAATTAAGCAATTTAAGCCAGATATCATCGCAGTTGCCTCAGGTTTTGACTCATCGGTTTATGACCCGCTAGGAAGAATGTTAGTTACTGCTGAGGGTTATCGAGTTATGACTAGAAAGCTTATGGATGTAGCTAATCAAGTTTGTGCTGGAAAATTAATGATGACTCATGAAGGTGGTTATAGCGCCTCATACGCTCCCTTTTGTGGGCTCTTTGTGTTAGAAGAGCTAAGTGGAGTTAAGAAATTAGCTGATCCATTTGCCCATGGAAATGATTATCCAGGTCATGAATTAAAAGAGCATGAGAAGAGAATTGTTGATCAAGCAAAGAAGTTGGTAAGTAATCTATGACTTTGCCGCCAGGTGAGATTGGTCCCGGTGAGTTTTATCCCGTAGTGGGAGTTGGTCCTCATCCAAAACCATGGCCAAGTGATGAGCACTTTGATCCTGAATTACTTGAAAATGGTGATCGCCGTAATGTCCTTGATAAGTATCGCTACTGGAAAGTTGAAGCAATTGTAAGTGAGCTAAATACCAAACGACATCGCCTTCGAATAGCAATTGAGAATTGGCAACATGATTTAAATATTGGCTCAGTTGTAAGGACTGCGAATGCTTTTAATGTCTCTAGCGTTCATATTGTAGGAAAACGCGACTGGAATCGACGTGGAGCGATGGTCACCGATAAGTACTTAACAGTGATTCACCACTCAACTATCGCTGAATTCAAAGCTTGGGCTGACGATAACAAAGTTGAGATTATTGGGATTGATAACCTGGAGATATCAAAGCCTTTAGAGAGCGCTAAATTACCTAAAGAATGTGTGCTCTTTCTTGGTCAAGAGGGGGCTGGTATGTCAGATGAGGCGGTAGCAGTATGCAGTCAAGTTCTCTCAATCAAGCAATATGGCTCCACTAGATCTATGAATGCCTCCGCTGCTGGCGCGATTGCTATGTATGCCTGGGCGATGCAACACCTAAATAAGTAATTGCTTTATAAGTCCATCTGTTGCTTTTTCTACCATCTCTAAAACGTTTTCAAATGCTGAATCAGGCAGTGAGTATGGATCTGGAACTTCTAATGAATCAGGTCCACTTGGATCAAATTGTCTTAAGTAATAGATCTTGCGTTCTTCTTCATCGCTTGTGACATATTTACTCACCTCTGCGTGATTATCTTTATCCATAACTAAAACTAGATCAGCTGCTACAAGACGTGAGTAATTAAATTGCGATGCAATATGTTCAAAGGAATATCCAGCCTTCTCCCAAGTTCTCTTCGAGGGGGGATTTGGTCCTTGGCCAACATGCCAATTTGAAGTCCCTGCAGAATCAACAAATATCTTTGGACGCTCAAGCTTTGAAACTTTATTAGCAAGAACCGCCGCTGCCATTGGAGAGCGGCAGATGTTGCCGTAGCAGACCATGGTGATAATTAAATTATCGCGCCCTTTAAGATGAGAGAGATTTACTGCGCTCACTAATCTTCAATTACTTCTGAGACTGATTTAATTCTCCGTTCAATCTCAATCGCCTCATCGGAGCGACCTAGAGTGTGAAGAATCGCTGCAATTCGCCGCTCGATGGAGACTATAAATTCGAAGTCTTTGAGATCAGCCTCGGCTGCGGTATCAAGTACTCGCTCCAAAGTAGTCAGACCTTCATAAACCTCGCCAGATAAGACTTGAGCTTTGCCCAGTTCAAATGAGGCATAAGTTAGGCGGCGTTGATCATGTGCGGTCGTAAAGACATCGACTGCCTTTTGGGCTGCAGTCAAAGCAGAATCGGCATCACCAAGTTCGGTGTAGCAATGGGCTATTTTCTGGTCACACCTTGCTACATGAATTACCTCTTTAGCATCTTTGAAATATTTCCTTGCCTCAAAGAAAGCTTCTAGTGCTTTTTCATAAATCTTTAGCTCTCGATAGGCGCAGCCAATTAGATGAAAATCCGTTGCTGCTCCTAGCTCATTTCCATCAATTAAATGTTCGCGGGCGCACTC
>SXMA01000005.1 GCA_005777515.1 Actinomycetota bacterium
GGGAGCAGTATTTGATGTTAAAACTGGAGAACTAAGAAAAATCGTTTAGTTATCTTTAACAAACTTCTCAGGGACTGCATACTTCGGCGCAATATCGCCAAATTTTGCAAAGTGAAGAAGAGATGCAACAGTGATTGTCCTTGTTGGTCCATTTCTATGTTTAGCAACAATTAAATCTGCCTCGCCAGAGCGATTCTGTGAATCATAGAGATCATCGCGGTGTAGCAAGATAACAAGGTCGGCATCCTGCTCAATAGATCCTGATTCACGAAGATCTGAGAGAAGTGGCTTCTTATCAGAGCGCTGCTCTGGAGAACGATTTAGTTGTGAGATGGCAACAACAGGAACATTTAGTTCCTTTGCAAGAAGCTTTAACTGACGAGAGAACTCAGAGACCTCTTGCTGACGATTTTCTACGCGTTTTCCTGAGGTCATCAGCTGGAGATAGTCGATAACAACTAATTTCAAATCATGGCGCTGCTTAAGTCTGCGTGCTTTCGCTCTAATTTCCATCATTGAAAGATTAGGTGAATCATCGATAAATAGCGGTGCTTCATTGATTTCGCCCATTCTTCGAGCAA
This sequence comes from Actinomycetota bacterium, assembly GCA_005777515.1. Classification (GTDB taxonomy): domain Bacteria; phylum Actinomycetota; class Actinomycetes; order Nanopelagicales; family Nanopelagicaceae; genus MAG-120802. The sequence goes on from SXMA01000005.1 coordinate 582, forward strand.
GGCGTGACCACTCTTCATCACTAAGCGCACCCGATCGAATGTTGTTGAGGGCGACTCTGGCCTCCGCTGAGAGCATGCGCATAGTAATTTCAGATCGGCTCATCTCAAGTGAAAAAATAACTGAGCAACCACCATTTGTAATGGATGCATGTCTTGCAATATCAAGACCTAAGGTTGACTTACCAACAGCAGGACGAGCTGCAATGACAATCATGTTTCCGGGATGGAAACCATTTGTTAGCGCATCTAAATCTTTAAAACCAGTTTTGATGCCCTCTGCCAGCTCTCCTGATTGCAACTTCTCAATCTGATCAAGTGTCGGAGTAATTAAAGCACTCAACTTAACAAAATCTTCCCCAGCGCGCCTCTCGGTTACTTGATAAACCTCTTGCTCGGCCATATCAACGATTGAATCGACATCGCCCTCTGCCGCATAACCTAATTGCACAATCTTTGTTCCTGCCTCAACAAGTCTTCTAGCAATAGCTCGCTCTCTAACAATCTTTGCGTAGTAGCTAGCATTCGCTGCTGTTGGAACGGCAGAGATAAGAGTGTGGAGATATGGAGCGCCACCAGCTCTTGTGATCTCACCACGCTTTGTTAGCTCAGCAGAAACTGTCACTGCATCTGCAGGTTCACCTTTGCCATAGAGATCAACAATTACTTCAAAGATTAACTCGTGCGCTGGTCGATAAAAATCTCTAAATCTAATTACTTCAACAACTTCGCCAATTGCATCTTTTGATAAGAGCATTCCACCTAGAACTGATTGTTCAGCAACTAAATCCTGTGGGGGCGTACGATCAAATTCTGGAGCGCTTGATCTACGCTCATCAAAATTTGGGACCTCAGCCAGACTCATGTGCGTATCCTCTTACCCAGCACTGACAGGGGCTAATTCATTGATTTTTGCTGTGTATTGGGCTGTGGGTAAAAGTTACATATCTGTGGGTAAGTGCCCATAATCCTGTGTGGAGCTTGTGGAGGAAATGTGGGTAACTCCCAATTTCTCAGCAAATACGCAGGTCAGAGAGCTCTTGCTCTGTGGGTAAAGATTTATTTCAAATTCTCAATAGTTGAGATTTCTAACTGCTTTGCAATTGGAAAATAAAAAACGGCCCGCACTTGGCGAGCCGTTTTCTCTAACGTTTAATTACTCAACAACGTTAATGGTGATATTTGCTGCCACTCCAGTCATTAGTGAAACCCTAGCTGAATGCTTACCAAGGTTCTTCACATGCTTAACCAGTTTGATCTTATGGCGATCAACATCAATACCGGTTGCGCTCTTAATTACTAACGCAATGTCTTTCTCAGTTACTGAACCAAAGAGGCGACCTGTTGCTCCGACCTTTGCTTTGATTTCAAGGTTTGCTTCTTCAAGCTTTGCCTTAATCTCATTGGCATGGTCTTTATCGCGAATCTCGCGATTTTGACGAGCTTTGCGAATTCCTTCAATCTGGCTCTCGCCGCCCTTAGACCAAGCAATTGCTGATCCTCTAGGTAGAAGGAAGTTTCTGGCATAGCCATCTTTAACATTAACTACATCGCCTGGGTTCCCAAGGCCTGCAACTTCACGAGTAAGGATTAGTTTCATTTTTTATACCCTCCCCTTATCGCGCTGTTGAGGTGTAGGGAAGTAGCGCTACTTCACGACTATTTTTAACAGCATCAGAGATCTGGCGTTGGTGCTGAGTACAAGCACCTGTGATTCGCCTTGCGCGAATCTTGCCGCGATCAGTGATGTATTTGCGCAGGGTCGCTACATCTTTATAGTCGATATAGGTGACCTTATCTCTGCAGAAACTGCAGGGCTTTTTCTTAAACTTCTTATTTAACGCTGGCGAAACCTTTGGTTTCTGCTTCAGCGTCCGGTTGGAACGTGCTCCCATTGTGGTGCTCCTTCTTTTAGGGCCCGCCTGATTAAGGGCGGAATGGTTGGTTTATATTAAAACGGTGGCTGTTCATCAGCGGTGGTGGATGTCCATCCTCCGCCACTAACGCCTGCCGGTGATGACCATGGATCATCGCTTGATTCAGTTGGTGCGCTAAAGCTGGTGTTATTGCCGCCTTGGCGTGTGGTCTTTGTGACCTTAGCGGTTGCGTTTCGAAGTGATGGACCGACTTCATCGACCTCAACTTCATAAACGGTGCGCTTTTCGCCTTCTTTGGTTTCATATGAACGCTGCTTTAAACGACCAGAGACAATTACGCGCATTCCACGAGTAAGTGACTCGGCAACATTCTCTGCTGCTTGACGCCAGATCTGACAGTTAAGAAAGAGAGTATCTCCGTCTTTCCATTCATTTGTCTGGCGGTCCATATAACGTGGTGTTGATGCCACGGTGAACTTTGCAACTGCAGCACCAGATGGTGTGAAGCGCAGTTCTGGATCGCTGGTTAAATTACCAACGAGTGTGATTTGTGTATCTCCGGCTGCCATTTCTTATCCTCTATCTACTTTAAGTGGTCTCTACTTGTCTGCGGATTTATTCTGGACGGACAACTTTTGTACGAAGCACTGCTTCATTCAGATTGAGTTGACGGTCCAGCTCTTTTATTGCTGCTGGCTCACAATGCATATCAACAACGGCATAAATACCTTCGCTCTTTTTTGCGATTTCAAATGCCATTCTTCTCTTGCCCCAGATATCAAGTTTGTCTACGCGACCACCTGATTCTTTTATGATCTTAAGATATGTCTCAAGACTTGGTGCCACTGTGCGCTCTTCTAGATCGGGATCTAGGATCACCATTAATTCATAGCGACGCATGCGTTAAACCCACCTCCTTCGGACTCATTCGGTCACGGTCTCTCCGCGACAGGAGGGTTACTTACATTTCCTTAAACCTTCTTCTTGAAGCCCCCAAAGTGGGAGCCCTTTAAAAAAAGGAAAGGA
>SXMA01000031.1 GCA_005777515.1 Actinomycetota bacterium
CCCAAAATCATCGCGCTATTGCCTAAGGCTGCTCGAGCCTTCTTGGCCCGCTCAACTAGATGAGGATCACTTGATGCTGGAAGCTCTCCGGTGCAGGAGACGCCACGCTCGCTAGAGAGATCTGAGCCTTTTCCTAGAAGAAGGAGATCGGTGATTGAGGCCATGGCTTCATTATCTCGCGAAAGTTCGCTGCGTGTGCGCTAAAGTATGGCTCTAAGAAGTTTACGAGCGAGGAAGCGATATATGAGCACCGAAATCAAGACCGAAGGCATCAAACTATCCAGCGAGGCTGCAGTAAAAGTTGCCTCCCTTCTAGCTCAAGAGGGTAGAGATGATTTAAGTCTTAGAGTTGCAGTCCAACCAGGTGGTTGCTCAGGCCTTCGCTACCAGCTCTATTTCGATGATCGCTCACTCGATGGCGACACAGTAATGACTTACGGAAGCGTCAAGGTAGTCACTGACAAGATGAGTACTCCATATCTAATGGGAGCAACTATTGATTTCGTTGACACCATAGAGAAGCAGGGTTTTACAATCGATAATCCGAATGCTGGCGGATCATGCGCCTGCGGCGATTCCTTTAACTAAGACCGAAACTAACCTCTTAATCCCTTCTCTACTGTGGGCTGGCTTTAGAGTTATTCGATAATTTCCATTTTCGCTAAATCCCATAGCTGTTAACACATGGCTAGGGGAGAGCGGTCCTGAGCCACAGGCAGAACCTGCATCAATTAATACCCCTTGGGCTTCAACTTTCCGTAGCACCTCTTCGCTATGAGTTCCTGGAATTACAAAGGCGAGAAACCTTGGATCACAATTATCGCCATCTCCTGCAATCTTTATGTCTTTAATCTGGCTAAAGAGCTCTTGTCTAATATAGGAATTTAGCTCAGTTAACTTAACAAAATCCTCCCTTGCTCTCTTTGTCCAATTCTCTAGCGCAACAGCAGTTGCAAGAAGCAGTGGTTTTGAAAAAGATCCATAGACCCGTCTCTTATCGATTATCGGTCCTGGGTTTTGCCACCTGCCACTATTGGCAATTCCAACTAGAGCAATTCCGGAGGGGCCACCAAAGTATTTCGGATCCCAGATCGCACTATCCCAATTATCGGGAAGGTTTGATAGGGGATAGGCAGAGCTCATATCCGCAAAAACTGCGGTTTTATCTGAAGTTTTTGGAGCGGTTTGAATCACTCCAGTTTCTCTATTAACTGCTTGAAAGCTAAGGGTTATCTCACTGTTGCTATCTACTTGATAGTCAACAACTCCTTTGGAATCAACGCTCTGCTCAAGGATTTCACCGCCCCTTGCTTGATGTTGCCTTGCAAAGGCATGGATTACTTGGCGATCAACTGTTGAGTAGATGAATTTGGATTTGCTCTCTGTTAATAGCCCTGCCAAGGCGCATTGAAATCCAAAACCTAATTCACCAACTATCTCAAGCTCACTGCTTGCGATACCAAGATGAGAGGCGATTGATTCCTTCGCTTCACCTATCAAATTTCTTAATTGAGCTGAATTTCTATGGATTTTTGCGGGATCAAACCAAGCAGAATCAAAGAGTTCAAGTAAATGTTGGCGCGCCATAGGCTCAAGAGGTAACTCACTCTGAAAGTCATCCTCTGGGGCGATATCTGTGATGGGCAACACCCTTAGAAACCTACCCCCTAATGGGCGCAGATGCGAGGCGCAAGTATTCTTATCCCATGCTTGCTCTCAAAAAACTAGCCCTGGCAGCCTCTTTGCCGCTTCTGGCTGGTTGTTCCAATGAAGAGCTAACTGGAATTGGATATCGCGGGGGAGTCACTAGCGTCAACGAGGCTTCTTTCGCACTCTGGCAATGGGCTTGGCTAGCGGCGGCAGTTGTTGGCGCCTTTACTCTAATCTTAATTCTCTGGCCAGTCTTTTTTCATCGCAAAAAAGAAGGCGAAGCATTTCCAAGACAATTCCAATATAACATTCCAGCAGAGGTTGCCTATACCGTTATTCCATTCATTATCGTGGCTGTGCTCTTCGGATACACCGCTAAGGCAGAGAATGAAATTGTTGCGCTATCTCCACAGAGCAGCACTGAGCTTCACGATGTAACAGTTAATGGTTTTCAATGGTCATGGCAATTCACATATAAAGAGGCTGGCGAAGGAACAACTGTTACGGGAACTCCTGGCCAACCGCCGGTGCTTTATATGCCGCTAGGTGAGAAGGTTAGATTTACCTTTACCGCATCGGATGTAATTCATTCATTCTGGGTTCCGGATTTCATGATTCAAATGCAGAACATCCCTGGAGTGACTAATCAATTGGAATTTACCGCCAATGAGTTGGGCGAGTATCGAGGATTTTGTAATATCTTATGTGGAAGGCAGCACTCGCAGATGAGATTTACCGTCAAAGTAGTCACACCGAGTGAATATGACTCTTATGTCCAATCTCTCAAAGCTGAGGTGAACTCGTGACCACATATGCCACTCGCACTCTAGCCTCAGATGAGATGCCAGAGGCTCCTAAGCCAATGAGCAAGGGCAAACTGGCAGTCAAGATATTAACCTCAACTGATCACAAAGTAATCGGTTATCTCTATCTAGGAACATCTTTTGCTTGGTTCCTAATTGCCGGGATCTTGGCACTTCTTTTAAGAGCCGAGCTAACTCGACCAGGGATGCAGTTTTTAAGCTCTGAGCAATATAACCAAGTTTTCACCATGCATGGCACCATCATGTTATTGATGTTTGCAACACCGCTCTTTGTTGGTTTCGCAAATGTGATCATGCCACTGCAAATTGGTGCTGCCGATGTGGCATTTCCAAGGATGAACATGCTCTCCTATTGGCTATATCTATTTGGTGGAATTGTTGCCTTCGCAGGCTTTCTAACCCCTGGGGGAGCAGCAAGCTTTGGATGGACTGCTTATGCCCCGTTATCAAATGATATTTATTCACCAGGAATTGGCGCAGATCTCTGGATTATGGGTCTTGCTGTGAGCGGACTTGGAACGATTCTTGGCGGAGTTAATTTTGTAACAACAATTTTCACAATGCGCGCTCCGGGAATGACGATGTTTAGAATGTCGATTTTCTCTTGGAACGTTCTACTGACTTCAATCTTGGTTCTAATTGCATTCCCACCACTTGCTGCAGCCCTACTTGCACTTGAATCAGATCGCCTCTTTGGTTCACTCATCTTTGATCCGGCAAACGGCGGAGCGATGCTCTGGCAACATCTCTTCTGGTTCTTTGGCCACCCTGAGGTTTATATCTTGGCGCTGCCATTTTTTGGGATCGCGAGTGAAATTTTCCCGGTATTTAGCAGGAAACCAATCTTTGGATATAAAGGTCTAGTAGCAGCAACGATTGCAATCGCAGCTTTATCGGTGGCGGTTTGGGCTCACCATATGTACACCTCGGGTCAGGTCTTATTGCCATTCTTCTCCTTTATGACTTTCTTAATCGCTGTGCCAACGGGGGTGAAATTCTTTAACTGGATTGGAACGATGTGGCGAGGCTCTCTCACCTTTGAAACTCCGATGATCTGGGTTATTGGTTTCTTGGTTACCTTCCTTCTAGGCGGATTGACTGGCGTCATTCTGGCCAGCCCGCCGCTTGATTTTGCAGTATCTGCCTCCTACTTTGTCGTGGCACATTTCCATTACGTGCTCTTTGGCACCGTGGTCTTTGCGATGTTTGCAGGATTTTATTTCTGGTGGCCAAAGATGACAGGTCGAATGCTTAATGAGACGCTAGGAAAGATCCATTTCTGGACGCTCTTCTTGGGTTTCCATACGACATTTCTCATTCAACACTGGCTAGGAATTAAGGGCTTTCCACGTAGGTATGCAGATTATCTAGCAAGTGATGGTTTTACCTGGATGAATATGGTTTCAACACTTGGTTCAACTCTGCTGGCTATCTCCATGATTCCATTTGCTATCAATGTTTGGATAACTCGCAAATCTCCAAAAGTTGAGAGTAATGATCCTTGGGGATATGGCTCATCACTTGAGTGGGCTACAACTTGTCCGCCGCCAAGACATAACTTCCTTCGCATGCCTGAGATTAGATCTGAGCGTCCAGCCTTTGATCTTAATCACCCAGACCATTCCAAGATTGAAGGCCATTAAATGAAGGTTGGCTATCGCCTATTCCTATTCCTCTTTGTTTTCTATGCGATCGTTGGAGGGGTTTACTGGTATTTAGGCGGAGAGCCGCTAGGCATCACTGCGGTTCTACTGTGTGCAGGCCTTGCTCTCATAATTGGTTATTACTTCTGGTTTATTAATAGACGATCTGGTGGAGTGCTTCCGGAAGATAATAATGATGGACTTATCTCAGATGGAGCAGGCGAACTTGGTTTCTATAGCCCTCACTCTTGGTGGCCACTTCCAGTGGGCCTTGCAGCCACGGCGGCGGGAGTTGGCCTCATAGTTGGTTGGTGGCTGACGCTTATTGCGGTTGGAGCGCTCTTAGTTTCAGTTATTGGATTTGTCTTAGAGTATGAAAAACCCTCGGCATCGAGCCACTAATGGAAAAAGTCAGAGCGGAGATAGTCGATACCGGCATTGAGCTTTTCTATAAAACCCAGCTAGAGATCAAGGCGCCGGCGAAGGTAATTTTTGATCTGATTGCAGATCCCAAAAATCATCAAAAGATTGATGGCTCAGGGATGCTAAAAGGTGAGCTCAAAGCCCCAGGTCGGCTTCATCTTGGAGCCAGCTTTGGGATGAAGATGAAATTTGTTATCCCCTACATAATCAAGAATCATGTAGTTGAGTTTGAAGAGAATAAATCCCTCGCCTTGCGCCATCTGATGCATAACGTATGGCGCTATGAGCTCATTGAGATAGATCCCAGAACAACTCGCGTTATCCAAACCTGGGATGGCAGACAGGCAAGATCTAAGTGGTGGGTAAGTGACTCCTATAAGGGGGTACCAAGAGCGATGGCTAAAACCCGGGTTAGATTAAAGGAATTGGCTGAGAAGCAAGTAAGTTAAAAAAAGCAAGACAAGAACTAGTGGTGTCCACCTTCAAGCTCTTTAACATCGTTTGCTGTTGGCTTGGCAATCTGCTCTGCTTGGGAGCGAGATAGTCGAGAGCGAATCTTTGAACGAATTGCCTTTGGATTTCTAACGCCATATTCATTACTTTGATTTGCCTCTAGAGCTGGCAGTTGCTCATGTTGAGTTAGAAGGTATGCCTTCTCTGGAGTTAAAGCTTCATGGACTTCAATAAATTCACCGTGAGGCAGCATCACAAGTCGGCCAGTCTCCTTGCCATGGAGCACAAGCTCGCGATCGGCTCTCTGTAGCGATAGACAGATTCGCTTGGTAATAACAAAGGCAAGTGGCGGCAAAACAATTACTCCGATACGCGAGAACCACATAATCTGATTAATCGATAGATCAAAGTGAGTGGCAAGTAGGTCATTTCCGCCGTTAATTAGCGTGACCAACATAAAGGTAATGGACATGGCTCCGAGAGCAGTTCTATTGGGAGCATTTCTTGGACGATCTAGTAGGTGGTGCTCACGCTTATCTCCAGTAATCCAACTTTCAATAAATGGATAGAGCGCCATTCCAGTGAAGATAATTCCTGGAATAATTAAACCTGGAATCAGGATATTTAATGAGAGCGTGTATCCAAAAATATATGCCTCAAGAGGTGGAGACATACGAACCAAGCCATCAAGCCATCCCATATACCAATCGGGCTGCGAGCCTGCGCCAATTTGTCCCGGGTTGTAAGGCCCATAGATCCAGATTGGATTAATCGATGCCACAGCGCCAAGAAATGCCGTTACGCCAAAGACGATAAAGAAGAAGCCGCCAGCCTTAGCCATATAGGTAGGCATTAGGGGATAGCCAACAACGTTCTTCTCAGTTCTTCCAGGGCCTGGATATTGAGTGTGCTTCTGATACCAAACCAGCATTAAGTGCACGGTGATAAGAGCTAGGAAAATACCTGGCAGCAGGAGAATGTGAACCACATAGATTCTCTGGATAAACATCTCACCAGGGAAGGCTCCTCCAAATATGAAGAATGATAGATATGAACCCACAACTGGGATTGCTTGAATGATTGCTTCTGCAATTCTGATTCCAGTTCCGGAGAGAAGATCATCTGGAAGTGAGTAGCCAAGGAATCCTTCAACAATTCCAAGAGTTAACAGTCCAACTCCAATAATCCAGTTGAATTCTCTTGGTTTTCTAAATGCTCCAGTGAAGAAAACGCGCATCAAGTGAGCAACCATCGCTGCCATAAAAATAAGTGCTGCCCAGTGATGGATTTGGCGCATTAATAGCCCGCCTCTAACATCAAATGAGATGTGAAGGGAGGAGGCATAGGCGGCGCTCATCTTCAAACCAGAGAGCGGTTGATAGGAGCCTTCATACTCAACTTCACGCATTGATGGGTCATACCAGAATGTTAAGAATGTTCCCGAGAGCAATAAAATAACAAATGAGTAGAGAACAATCTCACCGAGCATAAATGACCAGTGATCTGGGAAAACTTTAGTAAGAGTTTTCTTCAGCCACTTAGCAGAGCCAGTACGTTCATCGACGTAATTGGCAACTTGGCCAGCAACTCTCTCTCTTGCGCTCATTACTTATTCCGCCCCCAGAAACTTGGTCCAACCGGTTCACTAAATGGCTGCTTGGCCACTAGATAGCCTTGGTTATCAACTGTGATGGCTAATTGTGGCAGGGGTCGGGCAGATGGTCCAAAGATAACTTTCGCAGCCCTTGTCACATCAAAGGTTGATTGATGGCATGGGCAGAGAAGATGCTTCGTAGTCTGTTCATAGAGAGCTACCGCACATCCCATATGTGAGCAGATCTTTGAAAAAGCGATGATTCCCTCATAAGTCCAAGAGAGGCGCTCAGCATCCAAGTTGAATTCTTCAGGGCGGATGCGGATCAAAAGAACAGAGTCTTTTGCAATGTCATCTAGGTGGCGAACTTTTCCGGCAGGTAGTTCAGGTTGAACTTGAGCAACTCCGCCCACTTCAAGATCTGAGGGGCGAATCGGGCGATCTCCTGGATCTGTGACAAGCCTGGTGCCAGATTTCCAATTCGTCTCTTTCTGATCATTTCCTGGAAGTGGTCCAAGGTCTCCAAGAAGCAGAACCGGAGAGATACCTACTAGACCAAGTGAGAGCAGCATCGTTTTCTTAATAAAGGGGCGGCGACCAAGTCCTGCCTCATTTGCGCGATCTTTAACTGTTGAAACAAAGTCCTCGCGATCTTCATCTTTGGAGCGTTGCTCTTTGCGGTAATCAATTACCTCGTGATCTGGCATAAGAGTCTTTGC
>SXMA01000131.1 GCA_005777515.1 Actinomycetota bacterium
TCATCTGGGACTTTATTAAGAAGCAGTTGATCTTGCCTTATCTTGATATCAATTTGGAGTATTACGATCTAGGTATCCAGCACCGTGATGCCACAGATGATCAAGTAACCATTGATAGCGCCAAGGCCATCCAGAAGCATGGAGTTGGCGTTAAGTGCGCCACCATCACCCCTGATGAGGCGAGAGTAAAAGAGTTCTCGCTCAAGAAAATGTGGAAATCACCAAACGGAACAATTCGAAACATCCTAGGTGGAGTAATTTTCCGTGAGCCAATTATTATCAAGAATGTCCCAAGGCTAGTACCGCATTGGAGTAAACCAATTGTTATTGGCCGCCATGCCTATGGAGATCAATACCGCGCAACAGATTTTAAAGTTCCAGGCCCTGGAAAGCTCACTGTAACTTTCAAACCAGAAGATGGCTCTGCACCAATGGAGTTCAACGTTTTTGATTTCCCATCATCAGGTGTTGCTATGGCGATGTATAACCTTGATGATTCGATTCGTGATTTTGCCAGAGCTTCATTTAATTATGGAATCGCTCGAAAGTATCCAGTTTTTCTCTCGACTAAGAACACCATTTTGAAAGCCTACGATGGGCGATTCAAGGATATCTTTGCTGAAGTTTTTGAAAAAGAGTTTAAGGCAGAGTTCGATAAATTAGGTCTGGAATATGATCATCGTCTAATTGATGACATGGTTGCAACCTCTCTTCGCTGGGAGGGTGGCTATATCTGGGCTTGCAAGAATTATGATGGCGATGTTCAGTCAGATACCGTTGCGCAAGGCTATGGCTCACTTGGACTTATGACCTCAGTTCTTATGTCACCAGATGGCAGAACTGTTGAGGCAGAAGCTGCTCACGGCACAGTTACTCGCCATTATCGCGATCATCAAGCTGGCAAGCCCACCTCAACTAATCCAATTGCATCGATCTTTGCTTGGACTCAAGGACTGCAACACCGCGCAAAGCTTGATAACACTCCAGAGCTAGGCAAGTTTGCTAGTTCACTCGAGAGAGTTTGTATTGAAACAGTTGAGAGTGGAAAGATGACTAAAGATCTCGCACTCTTGATTGGTAACGATGCCCCTTGGTTAAACACTCAGGAATTCCTGGCAGCAATTGATGAGAATCTGCAGAAGGAAATGAAGTAGGAGAAATTAGGAAATAAAAAAGCCCCCGGTTATGGGGGCTTTTTTAATGCGTTTTAACTACTTAATGCGCTTGCCATCTGTAGTGCTAAATAGATGGACAGCCTCGGCCTTAGCTGTAACTGTGACAGTTTGTCCTGGCTTTGGAGGGTTCTTTGGGTCCCAACGAAGAATTATTTGAGCTCCTTCATCGCTAGCGTTAGCAAACTTCACATTTGAATCAGCTGGCTTGCCATAAACGAATGCATCAGCGCCAAGCTCTTCAACAACTTCAACAACAACATCAAAGCCCTTGCTTGATGAGCTAAATCCCTCTGGGCGGATGCCAACAGTGACTGAAGCGCCTGCAGATGATGGAACATCTACATCTAGGTTGCCAAGCTTGGCCTTGCCGCCAGATACTGGAACCGTTAGTAGGTTCATAGCAGGTGAGCCAATAAAGCCTGCAACGAAAGCATTTGCTGGGTTGTCATATAGATTTCTTGGTGTATCTACTTGCTGCAAGAGTCCATCTTTAAGAACTGCTACGCGATCACCCATCGTCATAGCCTCTACCTGGTCATGTGTGACATAGACAGTAGTGATTCCAAGGCGGCGCTGTAGCGCTGCGATCTGGGTACGAGTTGCAACACGAAGTTTTGCATCTAAGTTTGAAAGAGGTTCATCCATTAAGAAGACCTGAGGTTCGCGAACAATCGCGCGACCCATAGCAACTCTCTGGCGCTGGCCACCTGATAACGCCTTTGGCTTACGCTCTAGGTATGGCTCAAGATCTAATAGTTTGGCTGCATCTAAAACGCGGCGTTCACGTTCTTCTTTAGCAACGCCAGCAATTTTTAGAGCAAATCCCATATTTTCAGCAACTGTCATATGGGGATAGAGCGCATATGACTGGAAGACCATTGCGATATCGCGGTCTTTAGGAGCGACATTTGTCACTTCGCGATCTCCGATATAAATAGCGCCGTTATCAATTTCTTCTAATCCGGCAAGCATTCGAAGTGATGTTGACTTTCCACATCCTGAAGGTCCTACTAAAACCAAAAACTCACCATCATTGACGGTGAGATTTAATTTATCGACTGCAGGAGCGCTTGTTCCAGGATAGATGCGTGATGCATCTTTAAATACAACTGATGCCATTACTTTTTTCTCTCTTCCTTCTCCGGGCAGGTACGTGCCCGACGATCCGTTGGATGAAGCAAGTCCACTTTCGTGGCTGGGCGAAGGGTAGCGCCGAGTTGAGCGTGGGGAAAGGGGTAGCCAGGCGTGATTTAGGCTCGAAGGCGGTAGGTCTTATACCCTAGAGCCCTAATGGACCCTGGTGGTGCTAACCCTTTTACCCTTCAAGACCTAGCTTTAGATATCTCGGTCGTAGCCTTCTTTATCGCCCTAGGGGCGCTCTTTGTCGCTGCTGAAATTGCCCTGATCTCACTTAGGGAGGGTCAACTAAAGGCCCTTGCGGAAAAGAGTAAACGAGGGGCAAAGGTCGCCGATCTGGCCTCACACCCAAATCGCTTTCTAGCGGCAGTCCAAGTTGGAGTGACCTTTAGTGGATTTCTCTCAGCAGCCTTTGGCGCAGATCGCCTGGGAGATTATTTGATTCCTGCACTTGAAGATGCCGGATTGAGCAATTCAATAAGTGAAGCCATTTCTTTAGTCGGCTTAACACTTGTTATTGCCTACTTCTCGCTAGTTTTTGGTGAGTTAGTACCAAAGCGAGTAGCGCTTCACTCAAGTGAAAAGATTGCACTCTTTGTCGTCACTCCGGTATCTGTCACTGCTGGCTTATTTCGTCCTTTGATCTGGCTACTCTCACACTCATCTGACCTAGTCTTAAAGTTATTTGGAATTGATCCAAAGGCATCTCGTGAAGATATCTCTGAGGAAGAGCTTGTGGATCTTGTCACTGGCCATAAAGCGCTAACAGAGGAAGAGCGCGATATTGTTGAAGAGGTCTTCAATGCAAGTGAGCGTCTAGTTCATGAGGTGATGATTCCAAGAACTGAAGTTGATTTCCTTGATGCCAATTTACTAGTCAGTGATGCCATTTTGATGGCAGTTGAGAAGGCTCACTCTCGATATCCAGTGGTTCGGGGAAGTAATGATGAAGTCATCGGCTTTATCCATGTGAGAGATCTTCTTGATCCTGAGCATTCAGGAAAAGGTACAGCTATTATGAATTTGGTGCGTAGCATTATGTTCTTGCCTGGAACTAAAGGAGTTCTGCCTGCGCTATCTGAGATGCGCGCTGCTCGTCAGCAAATTGCGATAGTTCTCGATGAATATGGCGGAACTGATGGAATTGTTACTTTAGAGGACTTGGTTGAGACCTTAATCGGCGATATTCATGATGAATATGATGGCCATGAGGTTGAAGTCTCAAACCAGAGCCGCACCGGTGACTATGAAATTGATGCTCTGATTTCACTTGAGGACTTAGCTGAACAGACTGGGATTGAAATCCCAGAGGGTCCCTATGAAACTCTAAGCGGCTATGTGATGCATGAATTGGGAAGAATCCCGCAACTGCATGATGTCATCCATCTAGCCGGGATGAGGCTGACAGTCTTGAGTTTAGAGGGCAAGCGCGTTGGGACTGTCTTAATCTCAAAATTACATACTCGAGATAAAAATTGAGAAGATAGGGCCATGAAGCGTGTCCTATCTGGGATTCAACCCACCGCAGATTCTTTTCACCTCGGTAATTACTTAGGCGCGGTCAAGCAATGGGTTGAGCTGCAGAGCGAGAATGATGCTTTTTATTGTGTTGTTGATCTTCACGCGCTAACAGTTGATACAGATCCACAAGTCTTAAGGAAGCGAACACTTCTTGCAGCGGCGCAGTTAATTGCCCTTGGCCTTGACCCAGATAAGTGCACGCTATTTATTCAATCTCATGTGCCAGAACATAACCAGCTTGGCTGGGTCCTTGAGTGCATGGCGGGATTCGGTGAAGCAAACCGCATGACGCAATTTAAAGATAAGTCACAGAAGAGTGGGGCTGATAGAACCGTTGTTGGCTTATTCACCTATCCAATTCTTCAGGCAGCTGACATCATGCTCTATCAAGCAAATAGAGTGCCAGTGGGCGAAGATCAGAGACAACATATTGAACTAACTCGTGATCTAGGCCAGAGATTTAATTCAAGATATGGGCAGACCTTTACAATTCCTGAGGCGCACATCCTCAAATCTGCAGCAAAGATTAATGATCTCCAAGATCCAAATGCCAAGATGAGTAAGTCATCTTCGTCAAACTCTGGAGTCATTGACATTTTGGATTCAGCAGAGGTTAATGCCAAGAAGATAAAGAGCGCGGTAACTGATGCTGGTAAAGAGATTAAGTTTGACGAGAAGGAGAAACCTGGGATATCAAACCTCTTAACTATCCATTCGGCCTTAAGTAATAGAGCTATCACTGATATTGAAAATGAGTTTGCCGGCAAAGGCTATGGCGACTTCAAGTCCGCTGTAGCTGAGGTAGTTACCTCATACTTTGCCCCAGTTAAGAGGCGCACCGAGGAGCTTTTATCCGATGAAGCTCAGCTATTAAAAATCTTGGAGCAGGGAAGACAGAAAGCCAGAGCTGTTGCTGCAGAGACTTTAGCTAAAACATATTCAGCTCTAGGGTTGGTGCCAAGCTCTTTTAAGGGCGAGTAAGCCATGAAATCCAGGGCGCTGTTTATAGCGCTTACTATTTCATTATTTTCTCCATTCACACCAGCAATTGCTGCAGAGCCAAAAGTTGCCATCGCCTATGACATTGGATTTCTCGGAGATAACTCCTTTAATGATGCGGTTCACCTAGCACTTAAAGCTGCGAAGAAGAAGTATGGGCTAGTTGAGCCATTTGTTCGCGAGGTTCCGACAAATGGAACTGCAGTAGATCGCCTCACACGTCTGCGATTTTTAGCCAAAAGTGGCTACACACTAATAATTGCTGTTGGTCCGGGCTATAGACAGACAGTGGCAAGGGTTTCAAAGGAATATACCGAGACTCAGTTTGCAATTATTAACGACAAATCCATTGCACAATTAAATGTCTCAAATGTCTATTTTAGAGAAGACCATGGTGCCTATCTTGCAGGGGTAGCAGCAGCAAATCTCTCAAAGCGTAAATCAATTGCATTTATTGGAAGTGAACCTGAACTTCTTGAAAGCTTTACAAAAGGAGCAAGAGCTAATTTTCCAAAGGTAAAAATAAAGAATGTCTCCTATCCGGATTCTGCTGACTCTTTGCGAAGTCAATTAAATGGAGTAGATATTGCCTATTCAACTTGGGATGGAGACCCTTCAGTTGTAGCGGTTATAAGTGAGAGTTTTGCTGGAAAAATTAGATTGATTTCAGAGGTCCCGGATCAATATTTTGCTCAGATTCCACAGACAAAATCAATTGTTGTGGCAACGGTTTCAAAGCAGATGACTAAACCCATTTCGCAGTTAGTCTCAGCAGCACTTGAATCTCGGGCAATTATTGACGTTCTCGATGATGCTGAAGGAATTTATGGCCGTGAATACAACGCAACCAATGGGGGAGTTGGGATAACCTTTAACATTGCAGTAAATAGCTCCCTACAGAGCCAAATCAAGCAAGCTCTTCTTCAACTAAAACAGGGATAACTACCAGCCAGGGTGTGCGCTCTTTCCGCCGTCAAAATCAATAATGCTTCCAGATGCAAAATCAAAAGTCTCACTAGTTAGCGCAAGTGCTAGTGTGGCAACTTCTTCAGCGCTTCCAATGCGCCCTGCTGGCACTGTATTAGTCCAAGAGGAAAAACCATCCGGCCACCTGCTTTCTAACTTATCATCTCCAATAAGACCTAATCTGATTCCATTAATCCGCATGGGCGCAAGAGATAGAGCAAGTGATCGAGTAACAGACTCTAAAGCTGACTTTGAAGCGCCGTAGATTTCATGACCTGATTTGGAGTTTAATGCTTCGATTGATGAAATATTAATGGCTAATGTAGCGCCTTTTGATTTGGCCGCGAGAATTATCTCAATTGGAGAGAGAAGATTTACTTGAAATATCTCTTGGGCTTTAGTTGATGAATAATGCTTGAGATCAAGGATTGATTGATCAGCAGCATTGTTGATAACGCAATCAATTGCGCCTATTTGTTCAACTAACTCAGTGCCACTTAAAGCTTTAGAAAGATCCTTCGTGATTACTTCAATACCATCAAGGCCTTTAGAAATATTTATCTGGCCTATTACCCTCCATCCTGCAGCGATAAAGGTTTTGCAAAGCGCGCTTCCAATGAGCCCGCTAGCACCGGTAATAAGAATAGATTTCTGCTTACTCATGAAATAGCTCCGGTAGGTTGGCAATGTTTGGGAATTGAGAGATTAACTCATCTCTGCCAGCTAATTCCATAGTTGAAAATGCTGGAGCCAGAAAACAGCTCACCAGTGAATAAGACCCTAAAGACTCTGCTGCCATCCAGGTATTAGCTGGCACTTGGTAGGCAAGTTGTTGTCCATCTTGCTCGAGTCGATGGCTGACAAGTTGACCGTTTTCAATGCTGTGAAGCAGAAGGGGATCGCCAGATAAATGAAGCCAGAGCTCGGCTTGGGGCAGGCGATGCCAGGCTGAGAAATCGGGGGAGATCACCATGAAATAAATTGCATTGCTCAATTCATCTCGATAGATCGTTGAATATAAACCACCTTCACCTTCAAGGGGCTGCAAATCAAGTTTTTCTATCAATTCATCCTTGTTCATAAAATTCCTTGTGCAAAGTCTTTACTACCACATCAACTTCTTTCGATAATTCAGAGAAGTCAATCAAGGTTGACTTGCCATCTGCTATTACTTGTTTCCCATCAACCCAAACATCGCTCACATCGCCGCGTCCTGCAGCAAAGACAAGTTGGGCAAATATGTCATGAAGCGGAATTAGATGAGCCTTGTTTAGATCTATTGAGATCAGATCTGCGCTCTTGCCAACTTCAATACTTCCAATTGAACTCTCAAGCCCTAAAGCTTTTGCTGCCTCAATTGTAGCCATGCGAAATATCGCACTTGCCCTTAAATTTTCTGGACCATTGCTTTGGGCATATAGGTTGGCAGCCACTCGCATAACTGCCCACATATCTAGATCATTACTTGATGAGCAACCATCCGTTCCGAGTGCAACACATATATCGCTACTTTGATATTTCTTAATATCTGCAATCCCACTTCCCAATTTGAGGTTACTTCCAGGGCAATGGGCAACTGCAGCTCCTGCCTTCTCTAGTAATTTAATGTCTTCATCTGATAAGTGAACGCCGTGTCCTAATAAGGTATGAGAATCTAAGATGCCAGTTTCTTGCAATATGGCAGTTGGAGACTTACCGAAACGTTGAGCAACATCATCATTTTCTCCAAGATTTTCAGAGATATGGATACTTATCGAAGCTCCCATCTGCTTGGCTAGCTTTCCAATTTCAACTAGGTGATCAGGTGAGACCGTGTAGGTTGAATGTGGCATTAGATAGGCAGGAACAGCTGGCCCGCCAACATCTTGAAGTACTTGCTCCCATTTTTTGGCTATCTCTAATCTGGCTTCCCAATCAAGGCCATCAAGACCGGTGAAATCAAAGAAGAGTGGGCCAGTTATGTGTCTAATTCCAGTACTTGCTGCGCCTTTATGGGCCGCATCTGGATAGAGATACATATCAAGGGTGGTTGTGGTCCCTGCAAGAAGAGATTCCAGTGCGCCAAGTTGGGTTCCAAGGGCAACATTTTTTGGATTCATAATTAACCCTTCGGCTGCCCAGACTCGCTCTAGAAATCCTTGAAGATTTACCCCTTCTGCCCAGCCGCGCAGCAATGACATCGCAAGATGGGTATGAGTATTGATTAGTCCTGGAGCAATTAACTTACCTTTTGCATCGTAAGTCTTAGCACCTTTTAAACTGCCTGCGCTCTGAATTGTAACAATCTTCTTATCTTTAACTCCAATAGCGCAATCTTTAAGGACTGTATTTTTGCTATCAGATGTGACAATGTATGTTGCATTATCAATTACTAAATCAAAATTACTCACTTTTAAGCCAAAACCTTTAGTGCGCCTTCAATAACTGTTAAAGCTTTTGATTTTCCTAGATCAAGGGCCTTATTTATCTCATCCATTGTTATCTCAGCCTCACTTAATCCTGCTGCAGGATTAACAACTAGCGCAATGCTGGCATAGGCGATTCCAAGTTCTCTTGCCAGACTCACTTCAGGACATCCTGTCATTCCAACAACCGTCGCGCCAGCAAGGGCTGATAGTCGAATCTCTGAAGGAGTTTCAAATCTAGGCCCATTAAATCCGGCATAGACTCCATTTTCATGAAGCAAAATTCCTGACTCCTTAGCGCTTCGGCGAAGTGCGCTCTGTATTTCTGCATCATATGGGCGAGTAAGGTCAACATGTTGAACACCAGGTTTTGATCCATCTGAGAAGGTGTGTTGTCTACCCGAGGTGAAGTCAATAAAGTCATCAATTAGGCAAAGATCTCCGGGGGATAGCTTTGGATCGATTCCGCCAACTACATTAATTGCAATTATCTGCTCAACACCCAAATCCTTCATAGCCTTGATATTGGCTCGATAATTAATTAAATGCGGCGGGATGCTATGGCCAACTCCATGGCGGGTTAGAAATATAAGGCGAGCGCCGTTCCATTCCCCACTTCTAATTTGAGCTTTTCCATAGCGGGTGTCCAACTCTCTAGATTCACCATCTTTTAGTGCGGGAAGGTCATAGAAGCCAGTGCCAGCAATTAATCCAATCGTTTTTGGCATCGAATCAGGATGCCAGGCCAGCCATCAATCGGCCGATGGTATTTCTATCTGCCTCTTTGGAATTAAATATGGCAACAATCTTTCCGTTAGAGATGACTGCAATTCTGTCAGCAAGGGAGAGAATTTCATCAAGCTCCGCAGATACTAAGAGAACGGCGGCTCCAGCGTCACGAGCAGCGATCAATTGGTTATGGATAAATTCAATTGATCCCACATCAACGCCTCGAGTTGGTTGAGCGGCAACGACTACATCTAGTTGTTGGCTCAACTCTCTTGCAACAACTACCTTCTGCTTATTTCCACCAGAAAGTGAGCTAGCAGAGAGATATGCATCCGGCGCCCTGATATCAAATTTCTCAACGAGGGCTTCACCATTGTTGGCAACTTCCTCTAAGTTTCTAATCCAACCTTTGGCAAATGGTGCCTGATCAAATCTATTTAAAACTAAGTTATCCGCGATTGAGTAAGAAGTAACTAAACCATGCTTCTCGCGGTCTTCAGGAATATGAGAAACTCCCGCCAGATGGGCAGCCCTCGGATTCAGGTTTGGGATCTCTTGACCTTTAACAATTACTTCACCACTTAACCGCGAGCGCATACTGCAGATAGCTTCAACTAATTCTCGCTGACCATTTCCTTCAACGCCTGCAATACCAAGAATCTCTCCAGCATGAACTTCTAGCGATAAGTCTTTAACAGATTCGAGTTTTCGATCATCACTTACTCGAAGATTCTTTATCGACAGAAGGACATCTTTGGGTTTTGCTTGACTCTTTTCGACGCGCAGAACAACTTCGCGGCCCACCATCATTTGGGCAAGTTTTGCTTCACTACTCTCCTTTGGGGTAGTAGTTCCCATCAACTTCCCACCACGAAGAACCGCAATTCGGTCAGCAACTGCCATAACTTCACGCAGCTTATGAGTGATAAAGAGAATTCCAACCCCACGTTTGGCGAGATTTCTCAAAACTTCAAGGAGTTCATCAGTTTCTTGGGGGGTCAACACTGCTGTTGGTTCATCAAGAATTAGTAACTTAACATCGCGCCTTAGGGCTTTAAGAATTTCAACTCTTTGAGCCATACCAACCGGAAGATCTTCGATGATGGCATCAGGATCAACTTCAAGGCCATATTTCTCGGAGAGGGCTAAAGCCTCTTTTCTCGCCTGCTTGATATTTACCACACCGAACCGCTTTGGTTCATCCCCTAGAATCAGGTTTTCCGTAACGCTCATTACTGGAACTAATTGAAAATGCTGGTGCACCATTCCTACACCACTAGCAATTGCTGCAGCGGTATCACCACTTTCCATAACTGTGCCATTTATCTTTATCGTGCCAGCATCTGGCTTCACCAATCCAAAAACTGCTTTAACTAAAGTTGACTTACCAGCGCCATTTTCGCCAAGGAGAGCAAGAATCTCACCCTCTTTAACTGTTAGTGAGATATTTTCATTGGCAATCACTGAACCAAAGCCCTTGCTTACACCTTCAACCTCAAGAAGAGTCCTCATGACTTCTCCTTCTCATAAGGAATACCTTCTGCAGCAGGTGGGCGAACTTTTCCAGCTGAGATTGCTAAAACAACAATTGTCAGAATATATGGAAGCATGTTTATGAATTGGGGAGGTATCTCTACTACTTCATCAATCATTAGCTGATTAGTTACGGCTTGGGTCAATCCAAAGAATAAGGCAGCGGCAAGTGCGCCTAGTGGATTCCATCTACCAAAGATCATGATGGCAAGAGCGGTAAAGCCTTTTCCGGCAGTGAATCCTCGCTCAAATATTCCAACCGCCTCAAGGGCAAGGTATGAGCCAGCAAGTCCACCAACAGCTCCTGCGACTGTGACATTTAAATAGCGAAGTCTTGTTACTGAAACTCCTGCAGTATCAGCACTTGAGGGGTGCTCTCCAACTGCTCTTGAGCGCAGACCCCATGAAGTTTTATAGAGCGCAAACCAGAGACCTAGAATAAAAAAGATTCCAAAGTAGGTAATCGGGCCGTGGAAAGATAGAACTGGGCCAAGGATGGGCCAAGCTCCAACTACCGGAAGGTCAATCGGGTCAAGAGTTGAGGGAATTGAATAATTCTGGCGATAGTAAAAGGATGTAATACCTGCAGCTAAAATATTTAAAATTACTCCAGCAATAATCTGATCCATTTTCCAATTAACTGCCATCAGGGCTAAGAGCAGCCCCATCATTGCGCCAGTAAAGACCCCAACAAGCATTCCTTGCACGGTATTTTTCAAAATAGCGCCAGCAAAAAAAGCGGTGAAGGCCGAAATCAGCATGGTTCCTTCGATACCAATATTTACAACTCCAGTTCGCTCACACATAACTCCAACCATTGCGGCAAGTGCTAGGGGAAGTGCGAATTGAATTGCAGTGTATAAAACTGATGTAGCTACTAATCCATCTTTACTATAGAAATAGGTGAAAGCTGCAAGGAAGGCAAAGATCAAATAATGACTAGTGCGTAGTTTCATTAGTTGCTCCAACCACTAGTCATTGCCACATTCTCCTTGCGATTCTTAAAGAATCGAGCAAGAAGTGGAGCGGTGACAAAGAATAAAATCATGGCAAGAAGTAGATCTACCAACTCAGGGGCAACTCCTGCTTCAAACTGAACCGTAGAACCGCTTGCACGCATTCCGCCAATTAGAATTGCAGCAGGGATAACGCCAAGTGGATTTGCTCTGCCAAGCAAGGCCACAGTAATTCCATCAAAGCCAAGCCCTGCGTTAAAGGCGGGCTCAAACCTTCCAATAATGCTCAAAGTTTCAACTGCTCCAGCTACCCCTGCGACTGCTCCACCAATTAACATGCTTAACATGATGGTTTTCTTCACCGAGATTCCGGCATACCATCCGGCATTTTTATTTCTTCCAATTGTTTCAATACTAAAACCAGTAGTGGTGTTTCTCATGATCCACCAGAGTATGATGGAGAGCCCAATAGCTAGAAAGAATCCTAGGGGCAGGCCTAACAAATCAGGCATTTGAGCCGAATCTTGAATCTTTGGAGTTCTAGTAAGTGGCTGATCTGGCTCTTTAAATGGATTACTAGTTAAGTAATCAGAGAGCGCAATAACAATGCTATTTAACATAATAGTTGTGATGACTTCATGAACTCCGCGGTAAGCCTTAAGCACTGCTGCAACTAAAGCAACTAGCGCTCCAAAGAATGCGCCAAAGATTAAAGCTAGTGGGATATGTACCAAAGCAGGCAGCCCAACAAAGGTATATCCAGCCCATGCAGAGGCAAGCGCTCCAGAGATTAATTGGCCTTGAGCTCCGATATTAAACAGACCCGCTCTAAGACAAATCGCTACTGCAAGGCCGCTGAGAATCAAAGGCGTGGCTTTGGCTAGCGTGATTGCGATTCCATCAAAGGATCCAAAAGCAGTGGTGAATAGAACTCTATAAGCTAAGAGTGGATTAATTCCTTGAATAAAAATTAAAATGCCGCCAAAGGCTAATGCAACAACAATTGATAACAGCGGAACTAATATTGGGCTGAAATCAAGTTTTCTGCTTTGCTTAGCATCCACAAGCTTCTCCAATGATTTTTGAATCTAAAACGTCTTTCCTTGATTCAAAGGGAGATACGCCCTTTTTAAAAGCGTATCTCCCTTTCTTTATAACCTTAACTTAAGTCTTAGAGCTTAACTCCGGTCTTAACGGTTCCGTTAAGAACCTTTGGAGTAATTGCCTTCAACTTAGCTTGATATGCAGCAGGAACTTTGCTTGAGAAGTCGTGTAGTGGAGCAAGTCCGACTTTTCCAAAGTAGTTTCCGCCCTTATCTGTTCCTTCAACAATGGATTTTACAACTGCAGCAACGCCCTTATCGATTAACTTCATCGCTGAAGTTACAAGGCAAGGACGAGCCTCAGGAAGTGTTCCCCATTGATCGCTATCAACGCCGATGCAATATGCACCTTTCTTCTTTGCAACGCGGAGTAGCGCACCGTTTCCGGTGTTTCCACCTGCGCCGAAGATGACGTCATAACCCTGGGAGAGAAGCTGCTGAGCAGTTGTTCCGCCCCATGCTGGGTCATTAAATGCGTTATCTGGAGCGTGGTAAATCAATTTAGTTGCTGGATACTTCTTGCCGAGTTCCTTAGCGGCATATGCAACGCCGTTACGGTATCCCTCTCCGAAGTAACGAACTGGTGGAACAAGATCAGTTCCAAGAACTGCGCCAGTCTTACCAGTCTTTGTTAGATGTCCAGCTAGGTATCCTGCAAGGAATCCAGCCTTATCTTCTGGGAAAACTAGTCCAGTTAGATTTGGAACCGCAGCTCCTTGGAATTGATCTACTCCAATGAACTTAATTTTTGGATAATCAGCTGCAGCCTTAGTCATGGCCTCTGCCATGAGGAAGCCAACGCCGATAATTACATTGTATTTCTTGCTAGCAAACTGGCCGATATTTGTGGCATAGTCTTTTGGATCTGTCGTTTCGATGTATTTAGCGAAACCGCCATTAACATTTGCCGCAGCTTTGGCGCCTTCCCATGCAGATTGGTTAAATGATTTGTCATCAACTTTTCCAGTATCAGTTACTAAACCGATGCAGAAAAGTTTTCCGGTACCGCAATCACTTTCCGATGCTGCCTTAGATGGTGCCGCAAAACCTAGAGCTGTAAGTGCAACTACAGCTACTACAGATATCACGCGCTTGATCATGAATCTCCTCTCAAAGATGATCTCTGGCATTGAGGTATGCCCGAGGGTAAATCGATCGATTACCAGTGGAGAAATAAGTTCATTTTTATGACTATTTCGGGGAGGCTCACTGATACGGGGAATCCTATCCATGCCAGAATTGAAGGAGAAATGCTGGCCTAATCCAATAAACCCGTGTTCCATCACATTTTCGTTACCTATTTTCACCTTTGACCATGACTCTGGTTCCCAAGTATCAACTCTGGCTTTAGACTGCTTGGGTGAGAACTATCGATTTTCTCAAACAGGGAGATGGGGCGATAACTCTGATTGATCAGCGCCTGCTTCCTCATGAGAGGAAAGTCCTCACAATAAAAACTCACGAAGAATTAATTGAAGCGATCCAAACTCTGGCTGTTCGTGGTGCCCCAGCCCTGGGAGTCGCCGGAGCGCTGGGGGTGGCCCTAATTGCCCTTCGCAGCCAGCAAGAGAGCTGGAGCCAAGAGCAGAGAGCTAGCGCAATTGCTGCCTTGAGAGCTGCTCGCCCAACAGCAGTCAATCTTGCTTGGGGAGTTGATCAAGTAACTCCGGAATTAGTTAACGGCCCTTCTGCTGTTTTGGAATCAGCTTTAGCTATTAGCCGCGCTGATGGCCTTGCAAATCGAGCGATGGGAAAGCTTGGGGCTACATACCTATTACAGCAGTGTGGAATGAGAAAACTCAGGATCCTTACCCATTGCAATACCGGATCGCTAGCGACAAGTGATTGGGGAACAGCGCTTGGAGTAATTCGAGAGCTAAGTGATCAGGGATATATCCAGGAAGTATTTGCCGATGAAACTCGCCCCCTGCTTCAAGGCTCTCGCTTAACGGCCTGGGAGTTAAGCGAGGCTGGAATTAACTATCGAATCCTTCCAGATGCAGCGGCAGCAAGCGCTCTTTTCTCAGGACTTATTGATGCAGTACTAATTGGTGCAGATCGCATCGCTAGAAATGGTGATAGCGCAAATAAAATTGGATCACTTGGTGTAGCAGTTGCTGCTAAAGAGCGTGGCATTCCATTTCTAGTAGTTGCTCCAGAGTCAACAATTGATAGATCACTTGCTAGCGGAGCTGAGATAGAGATTGAATTTAGGGCAGATAGCGAGGTAACCCACTTTGCAGGAAAAGCTGTCGCACCAATTGGGGCTAAGAGTTATAACCCCGCATTTGATGTGACTTTAGCTAGATATATCACCGCAATAGTTACTGAAAAGTGCGTCTATAACCTCGAAGCTGGGGATGAATTATGAATGCACTATGTCATTATGGCTTTGAGATAAAGACCAGAGGATAACGATGGTCTCCGAGATAAATTCACTTAATTCAGAGAGCGAAATTGCCTCTCTTATCAAAATCGGAAAAGCAGTAGTTGATAGGGGATTAGTTGTGGGCTCTGGAGGTAATCTCTCCATGTTATTAAAAGGTGGCAAAGAATTTTTAATAACGAGAACTGGTAGTGAACTTGATCAATTAGATCAGAGCAGCTTTGCTCTAATGGATCTTGATGGAAATATTGCTAAGGGATCAGCAAAGCCCTCATCAGAGTATCGCGTTCATCTAGAGAGCTATCGAACTAGGAATGACATAAATACTTGTATTCATTTGCATCCTCAAGCAAGTATTTTTGCAGCAGCAATTGGTGAGGAGATACAGCTTGTGACTACCGATCATTTGTATTACTTGCGAAAAATTATCCGCATTCCTTGGATTGCGCCTGGGACTCAAGAGGTGGCAGAGGCAACCGCGAATGCCCTTAAAGATTGCAATGTTGTCATTCTTGAAAACCATGGCTGTGTAGTGGTTGCCGATAATCCTCGCCTTGCTTACTCGCGAGCCTTAAACCTTGAAGAGGCTGCTGAAATGACGATTCGTAGCGCCTTATTGAAAGTTAAGCCAAAGTTAGTCCCGCAAGAATTTGAGCAGTACCTTAAGCAGCAGGGGCTATGAGTAGGAGATGCAGATATGAATGTTGATTGGGAGCTATTAAAGAAAGAGGCGATTAGCGCTTCAAAGAAGGCTTATGCCCCATATTCAAATTTCCCTGTTGGAGCTGCCGGCTTAGTTAGTGATGGGCGAATAGTTAGTGGCTGCAATATAGAAAATGCTAGCTATGGCTTAACACTCTGCGCTGAATGTTCGATGATCTCCAATTTACTGATGAGCGGCGGCAGAAAACTGATTGCCGTGGTCTGTGTTGATGGCAAGGGGGAACTTCTCTCGCCTTGTGGTCGTTGCCGCCAACTTTTATTTGAGCATGGTGGAAATGAACTTCAACTCTTAACGCCATCTGGACCTCAAAACATGTCGGTGATTCTTCCTTGGGGTTTTGGCCCTGATGACTTAGAAAAGAAGAATTAAGAATAATGAGTGAAGCCTTTGATGCTATCGAGATTATTTCAGCAAAGCGTGATCGAAACGAGTTAAGCAATCTGCAGATTGACTGGATTGTTGATGCCTACACCCGTGGAGTGGTAGCAGATGAACAAGTCTCAGCCTTATTGATGGCGATTTTATTAAATGGAATGAATATGCGTGAAATTTCGCGTTGGACTGATGCAATGATCAATAGCGGCGAGAGAATGAATTGGTCCAGTCTTGGAATTCCAACAGTTGATAAGCATTCAACAGGTGGCGTTGGAGATAAAATCACACTTCCACTTGCGCCACTAGTTGCTGCCTGTGGTGCTGCTGTTCCACAACTATCAGGTAGAGGTCTTGGCCATACTGGTGGAACGCTCGATAAAATGGAATCAATTCCAGGCTGGCAAGCATCACTAAGTAATGAGCAGATGCTCAAAGTATTACAAGATGTAGGGGCGGTAATTTGCGCTGCAGGTGCCGGTTTAGCGCCAGCTGATAAGAAGCTTTATGCGCTGCGA
>SXMA01000132.1 GCA_005777515.1 Actinomycetota bacterium
AGAGCTGCCGCAATTATTTAGTGATCCAAGTAAAACCAATATGAACTGCATGAAAAATACGATTACCGATATCAATAATCGCGCCTGGGTTCATCATATTCCGCGCTTAATGATCTTGAGTAACTTCGCACTTATCGCTGGAATTAATCCCCAGCAATTTCTGCAATGGATGAGAGAGGTTTTCATTGATGCTAGTGATTGGGTAATGATTCCAAATGTAATTGGTATGGGAGTACATGCCGATGGTGGAATTATGATGACAAAGCCCTACGCGGCAGGAGGCGCCTATATCTCGAGAATGAGCACACACTGCAAAAGTTGTTACTTTGATCCAAAGAAGCGCACCGGCGATGATGCCTGCCCATTTACGACTCTCTATTGGGACTTTCTAGATCGACATCGCGAGCAGTTTCAAGGTAATCACCGGATTGCCCAACAGCTATTTGGTCTTGATAGACTCAAAGACTTAGATGAAGTTAGATCTAGAGCTAAGGATGTGCTTTAGAAACTAGATCAAGGAAAACTTTAACGAGGGCAGCTGCAAATCTGATCTTTATTTATTCCAGCAAGTGCCTCAGCAAGATGTTCTCCGCAGCCTTCCCAAGTCCACTTGCCACAAGAGCGATATTTAACTGCGCTACACATGATTTAAGAATTCTTTCAAGAAATGATTTAAATGAAGGGCAATAGTTTAGAGGACTTATCCATTACTAATCTCATAGCTCCAAAGATCTAAATCATCAAGATTTACCGGCTTAAATCCCTTGGCCTCAAGGGCGCTAGCAATTTGTGCTCGATGCTCTGTTGCATGATGGATTGATTGGGAGAGAATTGTGGAGCGCCATCTTTTTACAAGGTTTCCTGAGTAGTTTGTAAATTCAAGGAGCTCATCATCTAGCTTTGCAGACTCCAATAGCGCAGCATCAATAGCTGCAGCCTGCTTGGCAAGTGCTTCCAAATCAGCAGTTTTGCCTATCTCTTGGATTGACTCGCCAGGGACCTCAGGATGTTTGCCAGTAATGCGATATGCATAGGCATCTGCTGCATCAACTATGTGATGAGTAATCTCAGCGACAAACCACTCTGGATTTGTGGCAAAAGACTTTAAGGCAGCTTCAGGAAGGGATGCAAGATGCTCAATCGTTGACTGATTAGCCCAAGCCATATGCCTTAATAGGCGCTCTAAACCAATAGTCATGGTTTTTTTCCTTTTCTAAACCTTGGAAAGAATGGTGGAATTGATTTTTGAAACTCAATACTTTCTGGAAATTTATCTCTCAAAATCTGATCTTCATACCGTGCCTTATATAGCAACAGGGCAGTTAATAGCAGGGCTGCGATTAAAACACTGCCACTTTGTTTCCAGAGATAAGCAGCTAGAGCGAGAATAAAGAGAGCGGAATAAATTGGATGTCTTATCTTTGAGTAAATACCACTTGTTACTAGATCTGCCCCCTCTTTACTCTCCGGA
The DNA here is from genome assembly GCA_005777515.1 of Actinomycetota bacterium. Classification (GTDB taxonomy): domain Bacteria; phylum Actinomycetota; class Actinomycetes; order Nanopelagicales; family Nanopelagicaceae; genus MAG-120802. The sequence goes on from SXMA01000132.1 coordinate 1,472, forward strand.
AGAGGTGTCAGCGCGCTTCCTAAATCTCTAAAGGCGCGAAATAGAATGAGTACTGCAAGAAGTGCTAGTAGAGCTGCCAAAGCAGATCTAAGTTGCACGCTCTCTTTAGATCCCGGCAATAGAGCCAGAGCAAAGAGCAGAATGAATTGAAGCGTTACAACTAACTTACCCTTCATGATTAAAGTCTAACTAGCAAAAAGGCTTATCTAGCTCGCTTTGCCCGTGGGGCGCTTCTCTTGTTTCGAGTCTGATCATTTCCAACTCTCTTGCGCTTTCGACCGCCTTTAGGTCTTGGTCCTGAGCCGTGCTCTGGCGCTTTTGTTACTGTTTTTTCTTTAGCCTCTGGAGTTGGAATTCCACTCGGAGTTCTTGCCCCGGCAATCTTTACCAACTTCTCATCCATTGGAGTAACTGCCATAACCCAAGTTTCAACTCCAGCTCTTAAGGCTATTCCAGCCATAGTTCTCTGCTCTTGATGGGTGGCAAGTGAGATTACTTTTCCAGATTCTCCAGCTCTAGCAGTTCGCCCAGATCTATGTAGATAATCTTTGTGATCTGCAGGAAGATCAACATGGACCACTAAGTCAATGCCGTCAACATGGATTCCTCGAGCAGCAACATCTGTGGCAATCAAGACTGCGCTCTCTGAATCTTTAAATCTTGCAAGAGTTCTAGTTCTAACAGCCTGTGATTTTCCGCCATGGAGAGTTCCGACCTTAACGCCAACATGGGCGAGGTTTGAAGCTAACTTATCAGCGCCGCGCTTTGTTCTAACAAATAGCAGAGTCTTTCCCTGTCTTGCCGCAATCTGATTGATGATATTTGATTTATCGCCCTGGCGATAGACAAAGACATAATGCTCAGCTTTATCTTTTGTTCCTTCAATTTCCTTAATGGAGTGAGATCTAGGCTCTTTTAGATATTGCTTTACTAAACCATCAACTCCACGATCAAGGGTTGCAGAGAAGAGAAGGCGCTGTCCATCTTTTTTAGTCTGATTCAAAATCTCTTTAACAGCAGGAAGAAAACCCATATCAGCCATCTGATCTGCCTCATCTAGAACAGTGATCTCAAGGTGATCAAAGCGAATGTCTTTTCTATCAAGAAGATCTATTAGGCGACCTGGAGTTGCAACAACGATAGAGATGGATTTCTTTAAGGCATTGACCTGTTTGCCATATGGCATTCCGCCGGCAATTACTACACATTCATGGCCAACAGATCTTGCAAGAGGGCGAAGAACCTCATCTATTTGCTGGGCTAGCTCTCTAGTTGGAGCAAGGACAAGTGCTAATGGTTGATGAGCCTTTGCTCTCATGCCATAGATGTTATGAAGTAGAGCTAGACCAAAGGCAAGAGTCTTTCCAGAGCCAGTCTGGCCCCGGCCCAATATGTCATGGCCAGCAATCGCATCAGGAATGGTTGCGGCCTGAATCGGAAAAGGATTAGTTATTCCCTGCTGATCAAGAGTTTTAATGAGTGCAGGGTTTAGCCCAAGGGACTTAAAGGTTATTTCTTTTGTTGCAGGTTTAACGGACATAAAAAATACAGACCAATCATCTAGACATGTATGTCTCTAGTGACTTGTCGTATTTACGAAAAGATAAGACCTACATATAAGCCGGCTCTAAAGCCTGACTTTGGATTTTCTCTACGCAAGGCGCGTGAAGACAGGCCCAAGAGTATCTCAAAGCCTCACTTTTTATCTAATCTAGCCCCATGGAAGATCTCACTAGGGGCGAATTAGCCAATAAGCGGCCAATATTGCGTCTGAGATGCAACTTAGTTGATTTAAATTTAGCAGCAGATAATTTGGATTCAGAGTTTGAACTTGAAAGTTTTACAAGAAATAAAGATGAATCAAGATACTTGGATCTAAACAATCGAATCTTCATCGACCATCCAGACCAGAGCTACTGGGATCTTTCAAAACTCCTTGCCAAGATGGGAGAGGTTTGGTTCCGTCCAGAGCGTCTTGTATTTATGAAAAAAGATGGCAAAGATTTAGGATTTTTCTGGCTAAAAGAACATACATTAATCGGCAGAAAAGTATGTGAAATCTATGTAATCGGGATAATTTCTCAAATGCAGGGACAAGGCTTAGGAAAGAAGATCCTTACCTACGCTCTCAAGCAGATCATCTCCGACGGATTTAGCGAGGCTTGGGTCTATACCGATGAAAGTAATGAAAAAGCATTGAAGCTTTATCGCAGCTTTGGTTTCGAAGTTGATTTAGTCTCCGAGCTCTGACATCTATCGCATACTCCAAATACTTCTAAGTTATGGCTCACATCTTGGTAGCCATGCTTCTTTGCAATTTTGCTAGTGACAACTTCTATCGCTTCTAGATCAAATTCCTGAGTTGCTCCGCATACTCGGCAGATCAGGTGGTGGTGATGGCCACCATCTTGCCCGCAGCGTCTATAGAGCCGCTCGCCGCTGGGACTGATTAAGGCATCAACTTTGCCCTCCTGACTTAATCTCTCAAGACGGCGATAGATAGTGGCAAGACCGATTGAACTTCCCTGCTCGTTTAAGATTTTATGAATCTGTTGGGCACTTAAGAATTGATCTAGGTCATTGATTACTTCAACCAGACGGGA
>SXMA01000133.1 GCA_005777515.1 Actinomycetota bacterium
CGGCAAGAGCCTTCGACTTGCATCGAGAATATCTGCTATCGGCGCATCCTGCCTTAAACACATTCTGGCAGCATTACTAAGTATCGCTGGAAGATCATTGTCTTCAGCAAAACCAAGCATCCTTGAAGCATGGGTGGTTGATCTTGGTCCATCTCCATGAATTAGATGAGAGACGATTTCAATTACTTGGCTTTGAAATAGTTCGCAGCTATCGTTATATAGCGATAGCGCTTTTTCATATTGACGATTAGTAATAGCTCTAGCAATTAAGGAGTCTGGGCCTTGTAGCGATATCAGGTTACTGGTGTAGTTAGAGTGTTTCCTTAAAAAGTCTAAATCACACTCACCATAGCTTTTAAGTTCGCTCACTAGCCTTACTAAAGATCTCCAGCCTTTACCTGGGGTGGCAAGTAATGTGATTCGACTCTGATTCTTGCAAGTGATATCAACTCCAATAATTGGAGTAATCCCATTTTCAACACAGCTCTGAGTAAATCGAATTGCGCCATATAAGCCATCACGATCAGTTAGAGCAAGTGAGCTCATGCCGAAGTCGCGAGCCTTCTCAACTAAGAGATGAGGAAGAGTGGTTCCATATTTAAATGAAAATCCACTAGCAAGATGAAGGTGAGTAAAACTCATGCTGGTCTTGAGGTGGGGCGAATCTGCCAAAGACCAGGAGCGCTACTGGCCCCTTCTGGAATTACTTCAATACGTTCTATTTCAAAAGTTTTCATCACTCCAATAGGAGCTGCCTCTACGCGCCATAAAATCCGTCCACCATCATCTGGACGAAATAAGCCATCGCTAGCTCTATTCCACCAACCACCAGATTCACGCCAAGAGCTAAGCAGAGCGTAAATTCGATAGCGCTGACCTTTATAGGTGAACTCAATTGGCTCACCGCCGGATAGGTAGATCTCCGGTCTCTGATTCTCCATTTTTTCGAACATTTGTTCGAATACTAGCCAGAGCCTCTGACGCCAGCAAATTGCCTAAAGGCTCACCTTAGGGACATGCCGCACTCACGCGCCATTAACCAACTTGTAACCAGAGCCATGCGAGTATCCGCCAGTGATCACACATACCCAAAACCCAAAGACCCAGGGCCCCTCCCTCCGTCTGCGACTCTCCGCAATTGCCAGCGCAGTAGCGCTAGCAACATCTGCATTAGTGGTGCTTACTTCCCCGCAAGTTACTGCAAATACCTTTTCAGTTCCTGCTGCTCCAGTAATCAAAAAAGCATACTTAGCCTCAAATGGCATAAGAGTTGTCTTTGACAAAGTTTCAGCCACACCTGCAGTCACTGGATATGTTCTTTCAAGTGGCGCAGGATCATGCGCAATTTCGCTCCCTGCGACAACATCAGGAGTAGTAACACTTCCAATTATCACCGGACAGAGCAGCGCAACAATTTCCATAAAGGCAGTTAATGCCTATGGATTCTCGCCAGCAAGAACTTGGAGCAAGACATTTACTGCTGCAGAACTAGCTGGCGTTACTTCAACTTCATGGCAGGCAGTTCAACTACTTCAACTAAGTGATCTACATGGCGCTATTGAAGGAACCGCTACTAATGCTGGAACAGCACTATTAACCACAGCATTTGCAGCTGAGCGCGCCAAGAATCCAGCAACCTTTACCCTCTCTGCTGGAGATAACATCGGAGCTGCTCCACCAATTTCAAGTCAGTTTGAAGAATTGCCAACTATTGAATCTATGAATCTTATGAAGTTTGATGTTTCTGGATTTGGCAATCACGAACACGATAGAAATATCGCACACGTTCAGAAAATTATTGGTGCATCTGATTTCCAGTGGGTGGCATCAAATTACAACACCCTAGAGCCACTAAAGAGCGGTAACAAGGCAGCTAAGAGTTACTTAGTTCTTGAGCGCGGCGGAGCCAAAGTTGGCTTTGTTGCTGGAAATACTGAAGATACTAAGGAGCAGATATTTCCTGGCAACCTCTCATTCGGTGGAAAAGAACTAGTAATTTCACCTGATGTCACTGGCATAAATGCAGCTGTGAAAGCAGCTAAGGCCGAAGGAGCAGACTTTGTCGTTGCGATTCTTCACCAAGGATGGCAAGAAAACCGTGATGGCGAAGCAAAAGGTCGCCTCATTGATTTAGCAAAGCAGATTAAGGGAGCAGCAGTGGTATTTGGTGGCCATAGCCATCAGACCTACTCCTCAGCTCTTGCTGGCAATGCTGCAGTCAATGGAACCGTTATTGCGATGACTAGAAATGCTGGTCAGGAATATAACCGAGTCACTCTCTGCCTAGATAGCTCACGTCGCGTTCGCGGCACAACAGTTGATTTAGTAACTCGCGCCAACATCGCAACTCTTACTCCAAATGCTGATGGCGCAGCGCTAGTTAAGAAATATAAGGATCAGCTAAATGCCAAGCTTGATGTGAAGATTGGCCAAGTCAATGGCATATTCCCACAAGGTGGTTCGCCACAGGTTCAAAGAGCTGGCGAAGCTGCAATTGGAAACTTCACTGCTGATGCAATGCGAAAGAAGTATGGAACTGAATTTGCATATATCAACGGTGGTGGAATTAGAGATAAATTCCCAGCAGCAACATATGTTGCCGCAGATAAGTCTCTTAATCGCCCGGGAACTGACAAAGTAGCTCCATACGATGTAACACTTGGTGATGCCCTTGCGGTATATCCATTTGGAAACACAATTGGAGTATCAGTAATTACTGGAGAGAATCTCTGGAAGGCCCTCGAAAATGGCGTAAGTAACTGGCCAGGCGATGGGCGCTTCCCACAGATTTCTGGTTTCAAATTTAGTTTTGACACCACAAAAGCTGTTGGCTCGCGCGTACAAAGTGTGACTAGAGCCGATGGAACTGCTATTGCTAAGGACTCTAAGGAGTACACAGTTGCAGTGCCAGACTTCATGATCTATGGAGGCGATGGATACGTTGGCTTCTTTACTCCTTCTAAGGCGAAATTGCGCGGTCTATTAGTTGATGTCTTCATCGAAGCAGTTACTGAAGCATCATCTGGTGGTAAGGCAATTACTATCCCAGCCCTTGATGGACGTATTACTAAAGTAAATCCATAAGTAAAGATAAAAAGCGCCTCAGTTTCGGCTGAGGCGCCTTTTTTATTCTAAAACTGACGCTCAGTTAAGCACTTTTCTACTCTTTTGGATTTACACTTTCACTTCACGGAAGTAAATCACTTAGCGAAAGGCTTTAAATGGATATCGCTTTAATCGTGGGAAGAGTTTTATTCTCCCTTCTATTCATCTCATCAGGAGTAGCCCATCTAACAAAGCTTGAGGCAATGACGGGATATGCCCAATATAAGAAGGTTCCAGCAGCGAAGTTATCTGTGATCGTCACAGGTCTAATGTTGATTGTTGGCGGTCTATATGTAGCTCTAGGTATCTACGCTGATTTAGGTGCGCTACTACTCGCTATTTTCCTTCTTCTTTCAGCATTCAAAATGCATGACTTCTGGAAAGTTACAGATGCACAGGCAAAGCAGTCTGAGATGACAAGTTTTATGAAGAATCTCGCCCTTGCTGGCGCTTCTCTGATTATCTTTGTTTTGGTTGGAAGCGGCGGAGAATTTGGCCCAACAATCACAGAGGGAATCTTTAACCTATAGTTGAACAACAGTTGAATTCTTAACAGAAACCCCCGCTAATTAGCATGAGTAGCGGGGGTTTTTCTTTCAACTTAGGTAACCTCTTCTAATGGAAATAGCTCTGGCAATTCTTACTGGGATCGCTATTGGATCAGTTTTGGGATATGTCGGGGCTGGGGGCTCCATGTTGGCGGTCCCGGCCTTAATTTATATTTTTGGATTCAACCCAGTGCAGGCAACGACCGCCTCTCTGATTGTGGTTTTTGTTGGGGCTGCTTCCGGAGCGCTACCAAAACTCAAGAAAAATGAAATTTTGATCAAAGAGTCACTCGTTATCTGGGCGATTGGGTTAAGCACCAACTTCACTGGCGCTTATTTTCTGCCACAGATTCCTGAGAGTGCAATTCTTACGGGCTTTGCTTTGGTATTGGTAGTTGCGGGATTTTCCATGCTTTTGCCTGGAGCTAAACAATCAAGTGAACGTAAGATTTCACCTCTTGCTTTAATTGCCATCTCACTAATTATTGGCGCAATCACAGGCCTCTTTGGAATTGGCGGAGGTTTCTTAGCTATTCCAATTCTCATTCTCTTTTATAACATCGCTCCAGCCAAAGCTGCAGGAACTTCTCTTTTCATAATAACAATTAATACTCTTACGGGTTTCATTGCTCATTTTCGCCATTGGGATGAGGTCAATTGGTCAATACCAATCATCATGGCGCTAATGGCACTATTTGTATCACGTTGGGCATCTCACCACAGTTCCAAGATTTCCCCGATAGCTTTGAAACGAGCATTTGCGATATTTGTTTTTGCCATCGCAATCTTTACTCTAATTGAAACTTGGTTTATTTCATAAGTGAGAAGAATTTCAGATCTTTTGGTATGGGTAAATAAAACAGGGATCGCAGAGACAATAGATTTCTAGCAATCAGGACGTTGCGGCCTCAGGTGTTGTTATCACGAGGGGATGCGGGGATATCTATCCAATCTATCCAGGCAAGCGCTATCTAGATTGGAAATTAGATGATCCTGCCGGGCAGAGCATCGATGAAATCCGCCCAATTCGCGATCAGATTAAGTCGCTAGTTAAGGAATTGATAAGCACTCTCTAGAATCCAACTATGGATTCAATATTGGAAAAAGCTGCCGTTAAGCGCGCTCAAGCAGCCCTTGATAAACATGGAATTTCGGGGAAGATAAAAATTCTCGCCGATAGCGCAAGAACAGCAGCGGAAGCGGCGGCAGGATTAGGTATTGAAGTTGGACAGATTGCCTCATCGCTAGTCTTTAGCTTGCCAGATCAGAGATCGCTTCTAGTGATTACCTCAGGTCGCCATCGAGTTGATACTCAGATGGTGGCTGATCTATTACAGGTTCCAGCTCTTGATCGCGCAGATGCTGATTATGTTAAAGAGATTTCTGGATACTCTGTTGGCGGAGTTGCTCCTCTTGGTTGGATTAATGAGCCCAGCGTTACCTTAATCGATGAGGCTTTAAATGATTACCAATCAATCTGGGCTGCCGCTGGCCATCCACACGCAGTATTTCCAACTACTTATCAAGAATTACTGCAGGCATCTGGTGCTAAGGCTGCAAGAGTTGGTAATTAGAGTGAGAATTGCGCTGTGAGCTCTCCTTTATATATTGAAAAGAGCGGCGCTGGAGATCCCCTAGTTCTAATCCATGGCATGGGCTCTGCCAGCAATGCTTTCAAATCTATTCGATCCACGTTAGGTAAAGACTTCTTAGTAGTCACCCTAGATCTTCCAGGACATGGCAAGAGCGCCTATCAAAAAGGTGAATTGATGGATCCTCAATCTTTGGCACTTAGAGTGTTGGAGGAGTTAAGTGCTGCCTCGATTGAGAAATTTCATCTTGCAGGTAATTCACTTGGTGGCTGGATTACGATGGAGATGGCTGCAATTGCTCCAGGAAGAGTCAGATCTCTAGTAGGCATCGCTCCTGCTGGTCTTTGGCTCAACCCCTATAACGCTAGATATCCAGGCACAGCGCTAGCTCGATTTCTTGCTAGATACACAATTAAGCTTGCTCCAACAGCGCTTCACTTCGAAGTCGCTCGCAGATTAGGTTTTGCTGATGTTAGCCCGCGGTGGCAAGAGTTCTCTTATGAATTATGTCTTGATGCAACAATTGCTATGGCTAGCGCAGAGGGCTACTACCCAGCTTGGGATGGCATGTTACTAAAGCGTTTTGATCGTCAGATATCTGATTCGATTCCAGTGACAATAATCTTTGGTGATTCAGATAGAACACTGCCTGAGACAAGCTGCCAGGAGAGATCACTTGCACCAAAGCATGCTAGATGGATCATATTCTCTAATACCGGCCATGCTCCGATGTGGGATAGTCCCCTTGATGTAATCGATGAAATCAAAAAAGCAGCGGGAGCAGCAAAGTGATTCTGGTTTTCTTTTGGAAAATAAAAGCTCGCTACATCCCTTGGGCAATTCTGCATATGGGACTCGATCGTCTTGCACTTGCTAGAAGAAGTGATGTTAAATTCTGGAAGTTATTAGGTGCTGGAAAAGGTGAGACCTTCACCCCAAGGGATGCCGATGTTCTTCGCTGGGGCTTGCTAGTTGTAGTTGATGAAGACTCAGAGATTGCTAATTCAAGGCTGATTAATCGCTGGAACAAGAAGGCCCAATCGCAATTTAGCGGCCAGCTATCTCCGATATCAATTAATGGCGCTTGGTCAAAGAAGAGCCCTTTTGATCAGATTCCTAAAGCTGGTAGTGATTGGAGCGGAAAAATAGTTGCGATCACGAGGGCTAGGATTAAATGGCGTAAGAATTTTATTTTCTGGAGCTCAGTTCCCCCAGTCACAACAAGCCTGCATAGCTCACCAGGATTAATTTCTGCTATTGGAATTGGTGAGGCTCCAATTGGATTACAAGGCACTTTCTCCATCTGGGAATCTGGCGAAGCAGTTAAGAATTTTGCTTATTCAGGCGCTGCTCATAGAGAGGCAATAAAGGCTACGCATCGCCATGCTTGGTATGCCGAGGAGATGTTTGCTCGCTTTGCCCTTATTAAATCTAATGGCTCGCTATAAGGCACAATTAACCCATGTCGATTCGTAATTATCGCCCGAAGCCTGATTCCAGGCGCACGATAACACCTTGGCGAAATTTTACTCTGGTTGCAGTATTAACTGTTGCTCTAGCTCTTCAACTCTCCTATCCCTTAATTGAAGGAGAGCGTCTTCGGCTTGTAACTATCGCAACTGTCTATTGGGCAGCAGGAGCTATGTTGCTCCACGCTCTCTTTGCTTATGGCCTGACTTATGCAATCAGATTTCTGCTAATCACTTTCACCTATTCCCTGTTGATTGAACAAATTGGCATGAGAACTACCTGGCCTTTTGGAAGTTATGAGTATTCGCCATCTCTTGGTTATCAAATATTTGGCGTTCCATTAGTAGTTCCATTTGCTTGGATCATGATGGCCCACTCAGTATTTATTGCAGCGAGAAGAGTTGCCCCAAACCTAGTCTTCCTAGTCGGTGGGTATGGCCTTATGGCCTGGGATCTATTTCTTGATCCTCAGATGGTTTCAGCTGGAAGATGGAGTTGGGAGATAAGTGGCAGAAGCGTTCCATTTCAACCAGAAATTCCACTCTCCAATACCTTCGGCTGGCTATTGACTGGGATGGGGTTGATGGCTCTTCTCAACATCTTCCTACCTAAAGAGAGACGCTCACTTGGTTCAAGTAGAGCAGTTCCTGAATTCTTTCTTGCTTGGAGTTGGATTGGTGGCATTGTGATTAACATTTTTCATTTCAATAGGCCAGGTGTGGCATTCCTTGGAGGATCAGCGCTAGGAGCGCTAGTTATCTGGTATTTCATGTCAGTTAAGTACGGCCGCCGAGATTAAGGAAAAATGACTTTTCTATTGGATGTCTCTGCTCTTCTGATTGCAATTATGCTTCTTTTAGCGGTCTTCAACTTCTTTACGTTGAG
>SXMA01000032.1 GCA_005777515.1 Actinomycetota bacterium
CTGGCTTAAAGTGATTTATATCGATTCCAGGAGCAATTTTCACTAGCTTTGCGCTATCTTTAAAGTGCTTTCCAATGACTGATCCGGTGTAATCGCCTAGAAAGGTGAGAACATCAACGCTTCTATAAATCTCCTTCATTGCAAAGTTAAATGGAAATACCTTTGACCACCAGACCTCATGGCCATGGCTTAAGGCAACAATTTTCTTGACATTACCTACTCTTAAAAACCTGGCAGAGATGGCAAGTGGAGCTGCAGCTCCAAACCAAATCTTCTCTACTTTGCGCTGCTTTATAACGCTTCGAAGGGTTCCAACTACCCGAGGGGTGGGCAGCAATATCTTGGATGAATCGCGAATTACCTTAACTCCAAAGTTTTCTAGCCACTTCTTATCAAAGCTCTCACTACCAATTTGCTTTGCGGTATAGACGATAACGTCGCCTTTTGGCATTCTCTCAAGCAGGCCAATTATGAAAGTTTCAATTCCTCCAGCGCGCGGGCCAAAATCGTTGGTCACAAGCAATATTGAAGGCATTATTAAATTCTACTGATCAACTCTAGAGTCGACGCGCTCCTACATACTTTTTCCGACCAAAGTAGTTTCCAAACTCTGCGATCTGCACTTTAGCTCCAGGCCTTGGCGCATGGACCATCTTGTTCTTGCCGATATAGATTCCCACGTGAGATATGGGAGTGCCGAAGAAGACTAGGTCGCCGGCTTGGAGATTATTTCTTGAAATCGATCTTCCGTAGCCAAATTGCGCTCGGGAGGAGTGTGGCAATTTGACCCCAGATTGTTGGAAGGAGCGCATAGTAAGCCCGGAGCAATCCCATCGAATCGGCCCTGCTGCTCCCCAAACATAGTTATCTCCAATTTGTTGCACTGCATAACGAAGCGCAGTCCCAGCTCTTCCAGATACTGCATTCGCAAGCTTTGCCTGCTCTATTGAGTACTTTTGTCGCTCTGCTGCATCCATCGCCTGAAGCTTTAGAATTTTCTCTCGATCCGCTTTCTCCAGTTTTGATAATAACTTCTCAGCCTGTGCAAGTTTTGCTTCAACTTGAGCTGCCTGAGCGCGATAGCGCGCCTCTGCGGCTTGAACCAATCTAACTTTGTCGCTGACTGTTAGCGATGTGGCATCAAGGCGCTGTTTAGCGGTGGCATACTTTCGAAGCTCGAGAGATTGCTTTCTAGTCACATCCTCTAACGAGCCAGCAGCTGAGAGATAAAGGGATGGATCCGAGGAGAAGAGCAGTTCTAAACCTTCACCGAGTCCTGTTGATTTATATCGAGCCACTGCAATTGCTGAAAGTGATTTCTCAATCGATTCAACGCTAGCTTTTTGAAGATCTGCCTCTTGGCGCACCGACTCCAATTGAGATTTGAGCCGCGCTAATTGAATCTTGGCAGCTTGGGCATTCTCTCCGGCTTCAGCAGCATCTTCTTGAAGGCGTTCAACCTCTGCCCTGACTGCAACCAAGTCAGCGCTCGGGGCAGCGCTAGATGTTGGAAGAAGGGTGATAGCTAAAACTAGAGCCAAAAAAGGCGTTAGCCACCGAAGAGACAATTTCATCGCGTTAGGCTAACTGCGAAAGTAAGACCAACTCAACCTGAGAGGGCTTGATTTGCCTGTGAATTATCACTTTCTGCCTCAATTTGAGCGTATCGAAGAGGAGGAATCATTCCCCGAGAGGAGAGAAGATCAATTACTCGCGCCTCCTCAAGGCCAAGCTCTGAAGGCTCATGGCTCTGATTACTTGGGGCCGAAATTAGGACCGAAACTACACAATCTCTACATGCGATATCTCGCATGATGCAACTATCGCAATCAATAATCATGAGATCAACGATAGAGAGCGGCACTGACATCATCACTTGGGCGGTAGCGTGCTACTTATGAAGCAAGATCCAGAGGTCAAAACGATGGCCAATATTCTCTTGGCCAGGAACATGGCCACCAGCCTTGGGGGTAGCTCAAGGGCGTTGAGTCCCAAAAGTGATCGAATCAGATTCCATCAGATTCGCACGCTAGCCAAGGCGATACTAATTGGCGGGCAGAGTTATAGAAATGAGCCCTACTCTAAATTGAGCCTTCCGCTCTATATCTCATCTCGCACACTAAACGAAGGCGCAAGCGGTAATCAATTCATCTTTAATCAAAATCCAGAATGGCTAATTGATCGCGCCTTATCAGAGCAGGGCTACCCAGTATTGATAGAGGGCGGGGTTAACTTCCTCTCAACTTTAATCACCCATAGCCTTGTTGATCTTCTCTACATCACCAGAGTTGATCAGGATGGCGATGGCCACTTCTTTGATCAGAGCAATTTACTTAAGAATTACGAGAGGCAATCAATCGAGGTGATAGATGGGGCTAGCTTTGAAAGCTGGGGAGTTAAGTTAAAAAGCAGCGATTAGAAGCACTCCACCTAAAGCAAAAGCGATTCCTAAATATTGGACTTTCGCCAATCTCTCATGAAGGAACTTATAGGCTAAAAGAATAGTCACTATCGGAAATAGCGAGCCTAGGACCATAGCGATAGATACTAAACCTTTGGTGGTTGCTACCCCAAGAAGAAAGTTAGCTAGAAAATCTGCAACCCCAATAAATATCAGTAGTGGAAATTCTTTCCGTGGTACTCCACCGAGGCTTCGATATCTAATAGCTAGCAAGATGCAGATTGATACTGAAGCAACTCTCATTGAGGTCATGGTGTGAAGCGAATCAGTCTCAGAGCCAATTGCAATAAATGTTAGGGCAGTTCCAAAACCAATTGCAGCCACCACAGCTAATAGGAGAGGCTTTACTGGAAGACCATTTCTTATCTCAGGCCCGCTTGCCATAAATGCTCCAGCGATCGCAATTGAGATTCCAATCAATTCAAAAGAGCTAGGGCGCTCACCTCTTGCCAGCGCAAAAAACAGCGGAATTAGAACTGAGAGCGAACTTATTGGTGAAACAACTCCCATGCGTCCGGTAGCAAGACCGGTATAAAAAGCGATCAGGCCGATAAACCCAGCTATGCCGGCAATAACTCCCGGGATGAAATAGCCGCTCATCGAAAGATTTGGTCTAATGAAATCTGCAAAGAAGAGAATTGTTACAAGGCCAAAGATAAGTCCAAATATCTGCGAGATCGCTGTGACGGCGATTGCTTTAAAGCGCTTAGAGAGGTTTCCAGCCAAGTAATCCGCAGTTCCCCAGAGCAGACTGGAAGCTAGCGCAAGTAAGGAGCCCATTCATCAAGGTTATCGCCTCGTAGGCCCTCGCGCCTCCCGCTGACTCATTTAACTCTTGCCTACCCTTATCCTTATGAAAGAGGCGAATCGAAACTTCGATACTTTTATCGAAGATATAAAAGCCATTAAGGCGCGCCCTGAAATCTCCATCTCTGAAATACCAGCGCCACAGAAACTTGCCCCCTATGCCTTTGCGATCACCGCAGATCTAGCACTTGATATTGATAGCCAAGATGACATCGCAACCGGAAGATTCGTTCTCCTTCATGATCCAGAGGGACAAGAATCTTGGGATGGCACTTTTCGCTGCGTAACCTTTGTTCGCTCAGCACTTGATATTGAGATTCAATCTGATCCCATGTTGCCTGATGTTGGCTGGTCTTGGTTTATTGATGCGCTTAAAAATAGCGGTGCAAGTTATAGCCAGCCCAGCGGAACCGTTACTCGGGTTGCGAGCGCATCATTTGGAGAACTCTCATCTCATAATGAATCATCTGAGATAGAGATTCGAGCTTCATGGACGGCAGATAATCCCGAAGAGTTAATGAGCCATGTCCATGCTTGGCTAGAGCTAATGGCAAGTGCGGCAGGCCTTGCTCCTCTTCCTGAGGGTGTGGCCTCACTTCCGCAAAAGCGTTAAACAACTGTGAGTGAGCAAGAGACAAATCTTCGCGCCCTAAAGGTTCCAGAACAGGGAACTCCAGAGCTAATTACAACAAAGGATCGCTTCGCTGAAGCAATAGCGGAACTTAAATCTGGTCACGGTCCAATTGCTATCGATGCCGAGCGCGCCTCAGGATTTCGCTATAGCGCAAGGGCCTATCTCATACAGATATATCGAAGAGGCGGCGGCTTACATCTAATTGATCCAATCCAATTTAACCAAAGTCCTCTCATTGGCCAATTAAATGAAGTTATTAGAGGCCAGGAGGTAATCATCCATGCCAGCACGCAGGATCTGCCCTGTCTTCGTGATTGGGGCATAGACCCGAAAGAGCTATTTGACACTGAATTAGGAGCAAGAATTGCAGGCTGTCCAAGAGTTGGCCTTAGTCATTTAGTTGAGAGTCTCTTGCAGATCTCACTTGCTAAAGAGCACTCAGCTGTTGATTGGTCGATTCGCCCATTAGAGCAGGAATGGCTTGATTATGCAGCGCTTGATGTGGCGTTATTAATCGACCTTAGAGATAAAGTGGCAGAACTGCTTGAGGCGCAAGGGAAATTAAAGTGGGCGGTGCAAGACTTTGCGGCAATATTAAAGAGCCCTCCCCTTGAGAAACGTAAAGAGCCTTGGAGAAGAACTTCGGGAATGCATGAGATTAAATCTCGATATCAACTAGCAATCATCAGGCAGCTCTGGCAGAGACGAGATGAGATTGCAGCCTCAATTGATCTAGCTCCGGGAAGGCTCTTATCAGATGTGGTGATTATTGCCTTAGCTAAATCCAATGTGAAAAGTAGAGATGAGCTTATGAAACTTAACGAAGCCAAGGCGAGAATAAGAAATGAAATTCAAAAGAGCTACATCGACACTTGGCTAGAGACATTTCTTGCAGCCCAGTCATTAACTCAAGAGCAGTGGCCAGAACTTCGAAGCAGAAGTGATTC
>SXMA01000134.1 GCA_005777515.1 Actinomycetota bacterium
ATGGAGTCAACTGGAATACGACCAATCTCTGCTCCTACCAACTTGTTCTGCACTGCTGTGACATAGCCGCGGCCGCGCTCGATAGTTAGTTCGATTTCCACATTAGCTTTGGTATTTAATGTAGCGATCTGAAGATCTGGGTTGTGAACTACCACTCCAGTTGGAACTGCAACATCTGCGCCAGTGATAACTCCTGAGCCATTCTTACGAATATAGGCCACAGATGGCTCATCATTTTCAGATGAAAGAACTAAGTTCTTGATATTTAAAACGATATCTGTCAGATCCTCTTTAACACCTTCTAAAGTGGTGAACTCATGCAAGGCTCCAGCAACGCGGATGCTTGTGACAGCCGCTCCTGGGATAGATGAGAGCAGGGTTCGACGCAGTGAATTTCCTAGGGTGTATCCAAAGCCAGGCTCCAACGGTTCAATTATGAAACGGGAACGGCTCTCGTTTACTACTTCCTCGGATAGTACGGGGCGCTGTGCAATTAGCACTTCTTTCCTCCATTATCTTGAGAGATCCACTATTTGATCTCTCACTTAGTACCTACTTTTATGAAGTTTTTAATCCTTGCTAGCCAGATGATTAACGAGGCAGATCGCTCTGCCTTATTAATTACTTGGAGTAGAGCTCAACGATGAGTTGTTCCTGAACTTGAGTATCGATAATGGCGCGAGTTGGTTGACCATGAACGATGATTCTCATCGCAGATGGCACAACTTCAAGCCAAGCCGGTACTGACTTCTCGCCAAACTCAGCAGATGCAACAATGAATGGAGTTAGGTCTTGCGACTTTGTTCTCACATCAATGATGTCGAATTGGCTGACATGGAAAGATGGAATATCAACTTTGCGACCATTAACCAGAATGTGTCCATGACGAACAATCTGACGGGCCATATCGCGGCTCTTTGCAAAGCCAGCGCGATAGATCACGTTATCTAGACGAGTCTCCAGGAGAACAAGAAGGTTCTCACCAGTCTTGCCAGCTAGACGGCTTGCTTCGGTGTAATAGTTACGGAATTGCTTTTCCAATACACCGTAGATACGTGCGCATTTCTGCTTCTCACGCATCTGGAGTAAGTACTCAGATTCCTTCGCTCTGGCACGACCATGTTGTCCTGGTGGATAAGGGCGTGACTCAATTGGACACTTTGGTCCATCGCACTTCGAGCCTTTGAGGAAAAGTTTCACTTTCTCGCGGCGGCATCTCTTGCAATCTGCTCCTGCATAACGGGCCATGTTCTCTTCTCCCTTCCTTATACTCGACGTGGTTTGCGTGGACGGCAGCCGTTGTGAGCAAGAGGTGTGACATCAGAGATGGCACCAACTTCTAGCCCAGCTGCTTGTAGTGAACGAATTGCAGTCTCACGTCCTGAGCCTGGGCCCTTAACGTAGACATCAACTTTCTTAACTCCATGCTCTTGCGCTTTCTTAGCAGCAGATTCAGCAGCTAGCTGCGCAGCAAAGGGAGTTGATTTACGTGAACCTTTAAATCCAACTTGGCCAGATGATGCCCAAGCAAGAACTGCTCCAGATGGATCAGTGATAGTCACGATGGTGTTGTTAAAAGTGCTCTTTATATAGGCATTTCCGAGGGCAACGTTCTTCTTCTCTTTCTTACGTGCCTTTACTTTTGCCTTAGGGGCAGCAGCTGCAGCCGCTGCTGCAGGTTTAGCTTTTGGCGCGGCCATTACTTGGTCTCCTTCTTCTTACCAGCGATGGCAACGCGTGGACCCTTACGAGTACGTGCGTTGGTATGGGTGCGCTGACCACGAACTGGAAGTCCCTTACGGTGACGAATTCCTTGGTAGCACTGAATTTCAACCTTGCGGCGAATATCGCCTGCAATCTCACGGCGGAGATCACCTTCGATCTTGTAATTAGCTTCAATAAATTCACGAAGCTTAATTAGATCGGGCTCTTGTAGATCTTTTACTCGAACATCTGGTGAGACCCCGGTTGCAGCAAGAGTTGCTTGCGCCCTGGTCTGGCCAATGCCGAAGATATATTGAAGCGCGACCTCAAGCCGTTTTTCACGCGGCAGATCGACGCCAACTAGACGTGCCATCTATAACTTCTTTCCATAATCTGAAAGTCCTCCGCAACGCCTATCCAGAGAATTTTCTCTGGCTCCCGCTTTCAGTCAGGAGGTCAGTAATTACTTACTGTCGCGCCACGCGTTCTTATATTTAGTTTTTTTTCAAACCAGGTTTAACCCTGGCGTTGTTTATGTCGGAGATTGTCGCAAATAACCATAACGCGACCATTACGACGAATGACTTTGCACTTATCGCAAATCTTCTTCACGCTTGGTTTAACCTTCACGATCAGACTCCCTTTCTTACTTATACCGATAAATGATGCGACCTCTGGTGAGGTCGTATGGACTAAGTTCTACGATCACACGATCTTCAGGCAAGATACGAATGTAGTTCTGTCGCATCTTTCCGCTGATATGTGCAAGCACTTTATGTCCATTGGTGAGCTCTACGCGAAACATCGCATTCGGTAGCGCTTCAGCTACAGTGCCTTCGATTTCGATTGCACCGTCTTTTTTAGCCAAGCGTTAACCTCGTTTTGTTTGCCTCGAGCCCTCATTTGGGCAGAGGGGGAGTTTATGAGAGGGGGTTAGAAAAGGGAAATTCGCGCCTAGAGCCCAACGGAGGTGATGACAGCCAAGGCAAATCCCCCGCAAACCACCCAGGCAATCAGCCCTAAAACAAGTGGTTTTGCCCCAAGAGCCTTAATTGATGACCACTTCACCGAAAGGCCCATTCCTAATAAACCAAGAGATAAGAAGATCTTTGAACTCTCTTTTCCTAGATTTATTGCGCCATCTGGAAGTGCGAGGGCATTAACGATTAATGCGCAGGCAACAAAGCCAATAACAAATACTGGAGTGGCGCTCTTTAAGGATTTCTTCTCACTTGTTTTATAGGAAAGCAAGAGAATTAGTGGAATGAGTAGAACAACTCTTGTTAGCTTCACAATCACTGCGCTATCAAGTGCGGCAGGGCCCATAAGCGATGCGGTGGCAATGACTTGTCCAACATCATGAACTGCAGCGCCAATCCAAGCACCTGCAGTTGCATCACTTAGCGAGAAGAGATTTGCAAGGGGTGGAATGACAAAAACAGAGAGCGTGCCACAGAGGGCAACAAGTGCCACAGCATAGGAAACATCGCGCTCTTCACTCTTTCGAGTTGAACTAATCGCAGCAATTGCGGTTGCTCCGCAGATTGCAAAGCCGCCTGCAATAAGAGTTGAGAAAGATTCACTGGAGCCACTTTTCATAGCTGCATATCTAAGACCAAGAAAAACAGCAGTCACAATAATTATTACTGCCAAGAGACCCTTTGGGCCAACTTCAATGAACTTGTCAATTGAGATCTGAAAGCCAAGAAGCACTACCCCAAGGCGCAAACATCTCTTTGCTGCAAAGTTTGCAGCCTCTCTGCCGCCATCGCCCCAGAGACCACTATTAACTAAAGCTAAACCAAAGAGCAGCGAGATAAATAGCGGAGAAATTGCTCCCTGCAATTGACTTATCCCATATGCCAGAGCAACAAAAATAGAGATGACTGAGAAATGCTTTAGATTGCTAGAAGTTAACTTCATGAGATGTTCTCTAAGCCAAGCTTCTGGCTCCAAGAGTTAAGATCGCTAATTACCGCATCAGCGAGGGTTATCTCACCACTTCCCAAATTATTAGGACTTACGCGCTTGCTTCCTGGGACTCTTCCCCCACTTGAGGTAATACTTGCAGCAAGTTCATCAAGCCCTTCTTTAGAATCTTTACCAATACTTGCAGGATTAATTGTTATTACAGTGTGAGAAATTCCCTGCGCTTTTTTATCATCATCTGGATCAAACATATCTGGAATAGCCCTAGATAAAGATCCTCCACTAAGACCGGCTGAGAGTGATTCGACCATTAAACCAAGTGCAAATCCCTTTGCTCCGCCAAGTGGAGCAAGCATTCCCATAAGAGCTTGCTTGGCATCAGTAATTGCTTCACCTTTTTCATTTACTGCCCAGCCCGCTGGAATCGATCCTCCAGCTTTAGCAGCGCTGGCTATTTTTCCTCTTGCAACAGCAGATGTTGAAAGATCAATAATCATTGGTGGATTTGATGGGATTCCTGAAGCGATAGGGCTAGTGGAAAGAATAGGAGAATTTCCGCCAACTGCTGGCATCACTGCAGGGCCATTGGTAAAAATCATGGAAATCATCTCTGCATCAAGTGCGGGATAGAGATAAACCCCAAGGGCCCCGCAGTGACTTGAGTTAGCAATCGAAACAAGTGAGATTCCACTTTGCTTTGCTTTAGCTACGCCAATCTGCGCGCCATCAAGAAGTTGCCAGTGTCCTAATCCATCTTGACCATCTAGTGAAATTGTGGAGCCAAACTCTGAAATTACTTTTAGCTCAGCCTTTGGATTAACCCCGCCCTGACTCAGCCTCTGCAGATAGAAAGGAAGTCGCATAAGTCCATGGCTGGGATTACCCCAAACATCAGAGGTGACTATGGCGCGAGCAGTTTTTTCTGAATTAACTTCATTGACTCCAGCTTTAACAAGAAGTGATGTGGCATGAGCAAGGGCTCTAGTTATTGAGATTGCCATTACTTCGCCTGCTTAATTGCGCCAACGGCATAACTTTGCACCTGGCCACTTAGGGCTGCTCTTATCTCACTTACTAATACTCTATTAATTGCGGCCTGACTCTCATGGGTAATGCCAGCGATATGTGGGGCCAAAATAACGTTATCAAGATCTGTAAAGCGCTTATCCTTTGGAGGTTCTTGAGCTCTAACATCAAGGCCAGCTCCAGCGATAACGCCATCTCTTAGAGCTTGCTCTAGGTCGGCTTCGTTAATTACCTCACCGCGTCCTACGCTAATTATCAGAGCGCTCTTTTTCATTGCAGCTAGCTTCTTGCTATCAATAATCTCTTTAGTCTCACTAGTTGCTGGCAGATGGACGGAGATAAAATCAGAGCTTGTAATCACTTGATCAAGTGAGCTCATCTGGCAATTTATGAAATCTAGATAACTCTGCTCTGGTTTTGCAAATGGATCATAGGCCAAGACTTTTACTTTAAAACCTTTTAGAAGTTCAGCAGTTGCTCTAGCCGTTGCACCAAATCCTAGAAGTCCCCAGGTTTTACCTGAGATCTCAACTCCTGCCTTTCTATTCCATTGCCCAGCTCTGGTGCTGGAATCTAATTCAATCAACTTTCTAGAGAGAGCTAGCGCCATAGCTAGCGTCTCTTCAGCAACAGCGGTGGCATTTATGCCAAGAGCAGCGCTCACCACCACGCCGAACTCATCGGCAGCTTTTACATCAATATTATCTAGACCTACTCCGGCCCTTGCAATAATTTTTAGATTCTTAGCAGATGCAATCAAATCTCTACTTACTTGAGTTCGATTTCTAACCACTAGAGCTGTTGCTGATTCAAGCTTTACCTTTAAATCTTCGGTGTTGCTCCAAAGTTCTGGTTCGCGAATTAATGGAAAGGAGTTAGCCAGCGCTTCAAAGTCTGCGCTCCAAACATCTTCACTAATTAATATCACGAACCAGTCCTTTATATTTGGGTAATCGAGGGTTACTTCTAGGCGCTGATGTAGAGCTTTGTGAAGGTGAATTCGCGATGTCCCAGAGCCTCTGCAGCGCAGAGTCTTCCATTAACAGTTCGCTCAATTACATCCATCATCATGTCGCCAGCTTTGGTCAAGTTGTATTCCTGACGCAATAGACCAGAGACATCAAGATCGATGTGCTCTGGCATAGAGGCAGCTGTCTTCTTGTTGGCAGTTAATTTCAAAACTGGCTCAATTGGATTACCAATCACATTTCCTTGTCCGGTTGGAAATAGGTGAATCACAGCCCCTGCTGCCGCCATAAGAGTTACGCATTCAGCAGCAGCTGATGAAGTGTCCATGAAATAAAGACCTGGCTTATTTCTTGGTGGCGCCTCAGCTGGTGCTAAAACTCCAACAACTGGAACAGATCCGGTCTTGGCAATGTTTCCTAGAGCTTTTTCTTCGATAGTTGTTAGACCACCTGCGATATTTCCCTGCGTTGGTTGTGAACCAAGCAAGTTTGCACCG
>SXMA01000135.1 GCA_005777515.1 Actinomycetota bacterium
GCTGCCATATCCCAGAGCGCAAGACTTGGCTCCGCCGCAATATCTACCGCTCCCTCTGCCACCAACATATGTGACCAGAAATCACCAATTCCTCTAGCTCTCCAGGCCTTATCCATAAACGCTAAATATGAATTCTTTCTTGGTCCCCAGCCAACTAAATCTGAAAATGAAATTGATGCATCAGATATTTCTTTCACATTTGATGCTTTGATTTGAATTGCAGCACCTGAATTCACTTCGGTAAATGCCCCAAAACCCTCTGCGGCATACCACCTGCGAAATAGAGCAGGGGAGGAGACCATGCCAGCTATAACCCGATCTTGGCCATTTTCATTCCTATGCACTAAACCAATGAGCGTGGCCCAGATTGGAAGGCCCCTTAAAAAGTTCTTTGTTCCATCAATTGGGTCTATCACCCAATATCTATCCATCGCCTGGATATCTTCTGCGCTGCCAAACTCCTCTCCAACAATTTTGTCAGTTGGTCGCTGGGCTTTGAGAACTTCTCTAATTTTCTCTTCAACTGCTCTATCAGCATCGGTAACTGGTGAGAGATCTGGTTTGCTCTCAATCTTAAGGTCTTGAGCTAAAAATCTAGCTGATGAAATCTCATCACTTAAATCGGCGAGATATTTAAGTAATTCAACATCTCCTAGGAGATCTCCTGGATAAGTCATGGTCCCTAGATTATCTCTTGGTTGCTTGAATCAAGCAGCCTTTGCAAGCTGGCTAGGCGGGAGGATGCTTGAGGGCTTGTCCTTACGTAGTTATTTAGAGCGCAAGTTGCTTCATCATGCGAGCAGTTTTTAGGACAGTTTGCAATAACAGATTCAAATTCAGTAAATGAGGCAATAACTCTTGATTTATCAATGTGTTCTAGGCCAAAGGATCTAACTCCGGGGGTATCGATTATCCAGCCCCCACTTGGTAATTCAAAAGAGATAGCACTTGATGAGGTATGACGACCCCTACCAGTTGTTGAATTAACATCTCCAGTATCGCGCCTTTCGATTCCAAGGAGTGCATTTACAAGTGTTGATTTACCAACCCCAGAGTGGCCAATTAATACCGAAACTTTTGCCTCTAACGCTTTATGTAGCTGAGTTAAATCATCACCACGTTTCAACTTGAAATAATCAACTTCCAAATCTTTGTAAGCTTTTAAGAACTCATCAGGATCTGCTAAATCTGCCTTACTCATCACAATTATTGGTTTGATGCCTTGATCAAATGCCACCGCTAAACAGCGATCAATAAACCCCTGTCTAGGAGCAGGATCAGCAGATGCAGCGACGATAACCATCTGGTCAAGATTTGCTGCTATTGTCTTTTCAAATGCCCCAGCATCATCAATAGTTCTACTTAAGCTATTACGCCTTGGTTGGACTGCGACTATTCGAGCTAGGGATCCAGCATCACCGCTTACATCTCCTACGATATTTACAAGATCGCCAACCACGACTGAGTTCTTTCCCAGCTCCCTAGCCTTCATCGCGCTAACTAATTTTCCACTAGCAATTCGACATAGAGTTCTGCCGCGATCAACTGTTATTACCTGAGCCGCAATTGAGTCACTATGAGATGGTCTATCTTTACTTCGTCGGCGCGTTGATTTAGCCGGGCGAATGCGAATATCGCTCTCATCAGGGCGGCGTCTAACCATTTAGTAGTTGACTCCAAAGTGCTGGAAAATCAGTGATTGTCTTTTTGGTTGTTTCAATATTTTCAACTTCGACTCCATCAACGGCAAGGCCGATGAGCGCGCCTGCTGTTGCAAGGCGATGATCTTCATAGGTGTGAAAAACTCCAGCTTTCATAGGCTTTGGAAGAATTCTAAGTG
Organism: Actinomycetota bacterium; assembly: GCA_005777515.1. Classification (GTDB taxonomy): domain Bacteria; phylum Actinomycetota; class Actinomycetes; order Nanopelagicales; family Nanopelagicaceae; genus MAG-120802. The sequence continues at coordinate 1,841 of SXMA01000135.1, forward strand.
CGCCCTCCTCTTCAATTACTCCAGCTCCAAGAGCAGTTAGCTCATTTTTTAAGGCGCTCAATCGATCCGTTTCGTGGAGTCTTAAATGGCCAATACCGCGTAGGTGCGAGGGGGAATTTGCAAAGCAAGCCAGCGCTGCAATCACTGGGGTTAGCTCGCCAACATCGCCAAGATCAATATCGATTCCTCTTATCTGGCCACCTGATCGAACTCTTAAACCTTGCTCTACAAATTCAACTACCCCGCCCATTTCTGAAAATATCTGCCTTAGTTGATCTCCTGGTTGGGTAGTTTTTCTGGGCCAATCTTTGATAATCACTTCGCCGCCAGATACTAAAGGCGCTGCCATAAAGACAGCAGCATTAGAAAGATCTGGCTCAATTACTAAATCAACTCCAGATAATGTAGTGGGCTTAACGCTCCATTGATTAGCAATTGAGGTATCAACAACTGCTCCATATTGGGCGAGCATCGCGATAGTCATCTCGATGTGAGGCTTTGAAGGAACGTTCTTACCAACACTTTTAATCTTTAGTCCCTGCTTCATTAAAGGTGCAACCAATAAGAGCGAGGAGAGGAATTGACTTGAAGCGCTGGCATCAATTTCAACTTCTCCACCATTTATATAGCCTGCGCCATTTATAACCAAAGGCAAGCTATATCTACCTTGATGTTCAATACTTACTCCAAGCTTTTCCAGCGCCTTTATGACTGGACCAAGTGGGCGCTGGTGGGAACGCGGATCTCCATCAAAGGAGATCAATCCCTTGGCAAGTGCTGCAAGAGGTGGAAGGAATCTCATAACAGTTCCGGCATTTCCAACATCAATTCCTGCAGGTCCCATTAGCGGCCCTGGAGTTATCTTCCAAAGATCTTCCTCAATCTCAATCTTTACACCAAGGCTAGATAGCGCCTTGATCATTAGATCTGTATCTCTTGAACGCAAACCCCTTCTTAAAGTTGAAGGAGATGAGGCAAGTGCGCTTAAAACCAGAGCTCGATTCGTAACTGACTTTGACCCTGGAATATTTATGGCGCCTGAGATTGGCTTTGATGCCCTAAAGGGTGCGCTCCACATACTTGAAAGTCTAGTTCATCGCCTTAAGTATTAGATTAGGAGTATGTGCGGAAGATATGCCCTATCGGCGATGATCAGCGATATTGCTGAAGAGTTTTCCACCAATAGCGCTCCAGAATTGAGCCTTCCTGCTGATTGGAATATTAAGCCAACCAATGAGGTCTACATCATTAAAAATCAAGCAATTGAAATTGCCTCTTGGGGGATGATCGCGCATTGGTCCAAGAGTGATGATGAGGCAGCAAAATCTCAATCCAGCGCTATCAATGCAAGATCTGAAAGTGTTCATGAGAAACCAACTTTCAAAGCTGCCTTTAGAAGCAATCGCTGTTTACTTCCTGCAAGTGGTTACTATGAATGGGCAAGCGAGCTTGGAAAATACAAGACTAAGCAACCCATTTATATTTCAAGAGATGATGGAAAATTACTTGCCCTTAGTGGAGTCTTTCAAAGTTGGACATCTCCTTCAGGAAGAGTAATCCAATCTGTTGCAATCATTACTAGGCAGGCAGTTGGTCAATTGGCGCAAGTTCATAGCCGGATGCCAGTATTTCTCCCAAGAGAGAGATGGCAAGATTGGATGAATCCGAAAATAAATGACGTTGAGAAGATTAGATCTCTTATGGATGTTCCAACTCCAGATGCAAATCTTCGCTTTCATCCAGTCTCAAGTGCGGTTAATTCGATTACTGGCAGTGGGGCTGGGCTTATTGAACCAATTGAATTAGGGGAGCCCGAGACCCTCTTCTAGGCAGGGAATAAAGCTCTAGATATGCGGGTTAGGCTGCTATGGCGATAACCTTGGATTTAATGCCAACTGAAATTTCAAACCAAGGCTCCAGGGATGCTGGAGGGCTAGTTCGCGTCGATCGCGAAAAAGAAAGCGCTGAGCAGAGACGCAAGCGATTCGAAGCTGATGCGCTGCAATATATGAATCAGCTTTATTCAGCAGCACTTAGGTACACCAAGAATCCGGCAGATGCCCAAGACTTAGTTCAAGATACTTATGCCAAAGCCTATGTTTCCTTCCATCAATTTGAGCCAGGGACTAACTTAAAAGCGTGGCTTTATCGAATATTAACTACAACGTTTATCAATACTTATCGCAAAGACCAGAGAAGACCTCAGTTATCAGATCAAGAGTTAGAGGATTGGCAGATAGCTGATGCCTCATCTCATACCAGCGATCAGGGCAAGTCTGCAGAAGATGTTGTATTAGAAAACTTACCTGACAGTGATATCAAACGTGCGCTAGCTGAAATTCCTGAGGAGTTTCGAATTGCAGTCTACCTAGCAGATGTTGAAGGATTTTCCTATAAAGAAATTGCTGAAATTGTTGGCGTTCCAACTGGGACTGTTATGTCAAGACTTCACAGAGGCCGCAAGCAACTACGTGAGAAGTTAACGGATTATGCCCGTGAACTTGGTTATGTGAAGGGAGGCAAGAAGTGAGCATCCCATGTGACAAGTGCTGTCAGAGTTTAGTTCTATTTATCGATAACGAAATAGATGACTCTGCCACTTTCAATGAAATTGCCTTTCACTTGCAAGATTGCCAGGGATGTCGCGGCGAGATGGAGAGCCAGAGAACTGCTCTTAATCTGATTCAATCTCTTTTAACTAGATCTTGTTGTGAGAGCGCGCCCTCTAGCCTCCAAGAGCAGATTGCGCTTCGCCTTGCCCAGATTGCAGACCAAGAGATGATCTCCTCTTCTCAGAGCGAGATTATTACCCAGTATCGCCGAACTGAAATCACAATTGATGGCCAAACTTCAATAGAGATTGAAACTTCTCACGAAATCAGGCGCGACTTTCCCTTTTAGTTAACCCCACCCTGCTAAGTTAATTTCTATGCAGGCAGAGTTAATTCTTGGAGCTGTAGGTATTTCCCAGATGGTGGTTAGGCCTGGAGATACCGCACTTGCTCATGGCAGTGGAGATATGCCGATACTTTCATCAAGTTTTCTAATCACCCTAATGGAAAGTGCTTGCAATTCAGCTATTGCAGAGTTTTTAGAAAATGGTGAAACGACCACGCTGACTGATATGGAGCTTGAAATTCACGATGCTCTTGGTATAGGCAGTGAGATTCAAGGCTCAGCCACTTGTGTTAGTTATGAACAAGACATATTGACCTTTGCTTGCGAGATACACGATGGCGCAAGATTAATTGCTGCATCAGTTATGCGCCGCGCACTTGTTGAGAGAGTAACTTTTCTAGCTAGAACTGCAGCGCTCTCACTAATCTCGGAGGGTAAGTAAAGGTAAGACTAGTTTGCAAATACTTCTGCAAGAAGTGCTTTCTGTTCCTTTTCATGCATAAAGATGCTTCCAGTAGCAGGGCTTGCAGCAGATCTTCTAGATATCCGATTTAGCTTTCTTGCACCAAGTGCTTCTTGGAGATTACTTGAAACAAATGGCCATGGACCTTGATTTGCTGGTTCGTCCTGAACCCAGACCAACTTCGCATTAGGCGCTTTTGAAAGTTCTGCCAATATCTGATCGATAGCTAGTGGATAAAGCTGCTCGAGCCTAATTATCGCTGTTGAGTTATCTGAGCGTTTTGCTCGCTCTGCCACTAGCTCCCAATAAATCTTTCCGCTGCAAAGAACTATCTTTGAGGCGCTACTAATTGCAGAATCACCTACAACTGGAGTAAATGTTCCAGTGGTGAAATCTGTGAGCTGGGTAGCAGCAGCTTTTAGTCGAAGCATGGACTTAGGTTCGAAGACAATTAACGGTCTTCTAGCTGGGTTTTTCGCCTGCCAACGCAATAGATGGAAATAAGAAGCAGCAGAACTTGGCTGGGCAATAGTCATATTATTTTCAGCTGCCAGGGTTAAGAAACGTTCAATGCGACCAGATGAGTGATCAGGGCCTTGTCCTTCATAGCCATGCGGCA
>SXMA01000136.1 GCA_005777515.1 Actinomycetota bacterium
GGGTGTTTGGGCTGTTGGAGATTTGATTCCTACTCTGCAACTCGCTCATGTTGGTTTTGCTGAAGGAATAATGGTCGCTGAAGAAATTGCGGGCCTTAATCCACGGCCGATCAATTACGACGGTGTTCCCAGAGTCACCTACTCAGAGCCTGAGGTTGCATCTGTTGGACTAACAACTGCTGAGGCAAAAAAACGTGGCATTGAAATTAAAGAGCTTAATTATGATCTTGCTGGAAATGGTAAGGCTCAGATTCTAAAAACTGCTGGGGCGATAAAGCTGGTAGCAAACAGCTCCGGAACAGTTATCGGCATTCATATGGTTGGTTCAAGAGTTGGCGAACTCCTTGCAGAAGCACAGTTAATATTTAATTGGCAGGCAGATGCTGATGATGTTGCACAACATCTCCATGCCCATCCAACCCTCTCTGAGGCGATGGGCGAGGCTCACATGGCCCTTGCTGGAAAGCCACTTCACGCTCATGGCTAGAGAGTTTCGGTTAGGCTTTTTATCATCAGATGGATTGCTCGTTAGAATAAGTATTAGATACCAACAAAGGGGCGTTTAGAGAAAATGTCATTTTCAGTAAAGATGCCGGCTCTCGGTGAGAGCGTAACTGAGGGAACTGTAACTCGTTGGCTAAAAGCCGAAGGTGATCAAGTTGCACTCGATGAACCGTTACTAGAGGTCTCAACCGATAAAGTCGATACTGAAATTCCATCACCTGCTGCCGGTAAATTAGAAAAGATTTTGATTCCAGTAGATAGCGTCGTTGCTGTTGGAACTGAACTCGCTCTCATCGGAGATGGCGCATCATCGCCAAGTGCTCCAGTCGCAGCTGCTCCAGCTCCTGCTCCAACTCCCGCGCCAGTTGCGCAAGCACCTGTAATTAAGGCCCCCGTTGCGCAAGCACCAGTTGCTCCAGTGGTTGCAGTGGAAAAACCAGTTCCCGCGCCACCAAAGACGCCACCGCCACTTCTTCCAAAACCTGCAGCTGGCTCTGTGCTTGATGATTCCTATGTAACTCCTATCGTAAGAAAACTTGCTAGCGAAAATGGCGTTGATCTCTCTCGAGTCAGTGGAACTGGAGTTGGCGGAAGAATCCGCAAAGAAGATGTCATGGCAGCTGTATCTCGCCCAACCCAAGTGGCTGCTTCACCTGCAGCGCAGACTCTCTCTGCCCCAAGTGAAGTGCGAACCCAGTCTGTTGCGGTCTCCCCGCTTCGTGGCACCACTGTTAGCATGTCGAGACTTAGAAAAGTTATCGCCGCTCGGATGCTTGAATCCCTCTCTGTAAGCGCTCAGCTAACAACGGTTATTGAAGTTGATATCACCAAGATTGCACGTCTGCGTGAGAAAGCCAAAGCAACCTTTGAAGGTCGCGAAGGTGTGAAATTAACTTATCTGCCATTTTTTGCAGTGGCAGTATGTGAAGCGCTTAAACAACATCCAGTTGTAAATGCTTCTGTCGAGGGCGATCAGATTACTTATCATGGAGCCGAGCACCTAGGTATTGCAGTTGATACTGAGCGCGGTCTATTAGTTCCAGTGATTCGTGATGCCGGAGATCTAAATATGGGTGGCATTGCAAGAAGAATTGTTGATGTGGCTTCAAGAACTAGAGATAACAAGATTTCGCCAGATGATTTAGGTGGTGGGACATTTACCATCACAAATACTGGATCCCGCGGAGCTCTCTTTGATACTCCAATTATTAACCAGCCTCAGGTAGCGATCTTGGGAGTTGGCGCTGTAGTTAAGCGTCCCATGGTTGTTAAGGGAGAAGATGGTGGAGAAACGATTGCGATTCGCTCCATGGTCTATCTGGCACTTTCTTATGATCATCGAATTGTTGATGGCGCAGATGCTGCACGATTCTTAACTACTCTTAAAGATCGGTTGGAAGAGGGTCGTTTCGAATCTGATCTAGGGCTGTAAATGTCCCTGCCTCAGCGCATCGCCATCACTGGTGCTTCAGGTTTAATTGGCACGGCGCTTGTCGGCCATCTAAAGTCTGAAGGCCACACCGTTCAAAAACTTGTAAGACGCAAAGTGGTCTCCCCCGATGAAGTCTTCTGGGATCCAAGAAGTGCTGATATTGATTTAGCTGCTCTTGATGGCGTCGATGCAATTATTCACCTTGCTGGCGCAAATGTTGGTGATAAGAGATGGACCAAGAAGTATCGCGCAGAGATTTTGAACTCTCGCTTACTTGGCACGACAACCATTGCTAACGCTGTTTCAACTCTCAAGCCTGATGTTTTTATCTCAGCGAGTGCTATTGGTTGGTATGGCGAAACTGGCAATAGAGCGGTGAGTGAATCTGATCGACCTGGAGATGACTTTTTAGCAGCTGTTTGCAAACAATGGGAGGCAGCCGCTGACCTCGCCACAAATACTAGAGTTGTAAAAATCAGAACCGGACTAGTTTTGGATTCAACTGGTGGAGCGTTAGGCAAGATGCTTCCTCTTTTTAAGTTTGGCATAGGCGGAAAGTTAGGAAGTGGAAAGCAATGGTGGTCCTGGATCACACTTCATGATCTAGTTGAAACGATCTGCTTTCTCCTAGAGAAGCCAGTAAGCGGCGCGGTAAATCTCACCGCTCCAAATCCAGCAACGAATCAAGAATTTACTTCAGCCCTTGCAAGAGCGCTAAAGCGCCCTGCGCTATTTCCAGTTCCAGGCTTTGCTCTCAAAATTGCCCTTGGTGGATTTTCTAGTGAAGTTCTAGGTTCAAAGAAGGTTTTGCCGACTGCACTATTAGATGCCGGTTTTAACTTTGATTATCCTCACTTAGCTCCAGCGCTAAGTGCGCTACTTGCAGAGTAGGACCTACCTAATACTTATCTGGCGCGCCTGATCAATGATTCTGGCAACGCTGAGTGATAACTCGCGACTTACTGGTAGCTCGCCGCCATATTCAATAGCAAGCCTTACCTCGTTATAAAAGGCTGGGTAGAAGCCAGGCTCTCCTCGATGAGAAAATGATTCTCTACCTTTGTAAATCTTTGCACTACTTGTAATCTCATCACTATCTATCCA
>SXMA01000137.1 GCA_005777515.1 Actinomycetota bacterium
GGCTGCTAGCGCTAATTGATAAAGATTTACTGAAGTTGTATCACAGGCCAGTACTTGACCTGGCCCTGCTCCAAGAGCGCTTCTGCCAATCAAATCTCCAACCGTGTGAGCCTCATCAATCCAATGCTCCCAGCCGGTAACAACATTTGGCCCCCACTCTTGGGTAAGAAAGTCGCTAATGGCTTTGACTGTGGCATGGGGTAGGCGGCCCAGAGAATTACCATCTAAATAACAAGTATTTGGATCAGTAATGACAAACTGATTTCGAAACTTACCCAACTCATCTTGAGCATCTAAAGCTTGGGCTTGGCTGCGTTCCATAACCTTGAGTCTAGGTCAGGAGTTAGGTTCTTGAGAAGTTGCCCTCGAGGAAGGAAGTTTTATCGAATAAAAGCGATAAGAATTTGTGTTCCAAAGAAGAGCACAATAAATGAGAGATCAAGTGCCACAGGTCCCATGCGAAGCGGCGGGATAAATCTGCGAATAAAACCTAACGGCTTATCAGTAATCATGTAGATAATTTCAGCGACCGGAAGAATTATTCCCCTTGGACGCCAACCAGGACGAAACATCCTGACATAATCCAGAATTAACCGAGCAAATAGCGCAAAGAGGAAGAGATTTAGAGCAAGAACAATCCAACTGCTGATATTTATCACAGCAGGATTAAATCAGCTCTGATTAAAGAGGCTAGCGTTGGCTGCTGCCGTCTTGTCTTCTGAACTGACCATCACATTTGGTGGCGAGAGAAGAAATACTTTTGAAGTTACGCGCTCAATAGTTCCAGCATGACCAAAAACTAAACCTGATGCAAAGTCAATTAATCTCTTACGCTCTGACTCTTCCATATCGCTAAGGTTCATGATTACCGGATTTCCTTCGCGGTAATACTCACCAATTGCTCGAGCCTCGCTGTAAAACCTAGGGGTAATAGTCACGATGCGATCGATTGGGGCAGCATCTACGCTTTTTGCAGCGCTAGTCATGGATGGAGCAACAGTTAGTGATTTGTTCTCACGCTTAACTGGGGTAACTCTGTTTTTAGGTGTTGCAACTTCGCTAGTTCCATCATCTTCGGTTAGACCGAGATAGTTGGTCATTTTTCTCAATGCATTAGACATGGCAGAATTTTACTCGCCCACCCTTCTTGGGCCGAGGATTGAGCTGCCTAGCCTGATATGTGTCGCGCCGTATTCCATCGCAATCTGATAATCCCCACTCATTCCCGATGAGATATAGCCAGCACCTGGAGCGACTTTCAATAGTTCTTGACTCAAATTCATTAGGGTTTCAAAGCCTGGATGAGGATCTTTATTTAGAGGAGCAACCCCCATCACTCCAACAATTTCTACTCCAGCAAGCTTTAGCAGGCTCTCAGCAAAAGCTTTAAATTGTTCTGCTCTTATCCCGCTTCGATTACTTTCTTGGCTGGCTCTCTCTTCTGGATCTAAGTTAACCTGAATAAAGCAGCTCTGCTTCTTGCCCATCTCAAGGGCCAGCTCTGAGATTTTAGATGCATGGCGTAGCTCATCAAGTGAGTGGATATAGCTAGCAACTGAAACTATTGCTCTTAATTTATTGCTCTGAATAGTTCCTTGAAAGTGCCACTCAATATCCTTTGGCAGAGCCTCTGCCTTAGGGCTCAACTCATTTTCTCGATTCTCTCCAAACTGACGCTCGCCAAGCGAATGCAGAATCTCAAGATCGCTCATTGGAAAGTTCTTAGTAACAACTATTAGCTCAACTCCAGGTTTTAGTTCAGAACGGACTTTATCTAAAGCGCTATTTATCTCTATCTGCCTAGAGCTCATCTGATAATCACTCCTGCCTGCCTTCCAGTTCTGTTATCCCTACGAAAGGAGAAATACCCAGGACTATGTTTACTGCACTCACCACTTGAGCTCCAGGTGATTCCCCTGCTTTTAAGTATCGAAATTGCCCCGGCCTCTAGGTCAAGACATCTCTTAACCTCATCTGTTGCGCACTGCTCTATCTGGTCTACGACCTGGCGATATATTTCAAGACTTACCTGATAACAGTTGCCACAAATTGACGCCCCAAACAGCGCGCTTATCTGGCTTGAAGCAATTCCATAACTTTTAAATTTATCAAGCGTTGCCTCAAGTACCCCTGCGATAAGTCCTTTTCTGCCGATATGCACCGCAGCGATAGCAGAGGGCGATGAGAGAAGAAGTGGTATGCAATCTGCAGTCAAAACAGCAAGGGCGATGCCACTTCTTCTAGTAAATAAGGAATCGGCCTCAGGCTCATCTAGATAAGAGGAGCTTTCATCAATTTCAACAACTCTTGAACCATGAACCTGGTTCATAAAGAATAATTCGCTTCGCTGTATGCCAAACTCTTTAGCGAGCAGATCGCGATTTGATTCAACAGTTTTTGCATCATCACCAACATGGAGAGCTAGATTAAAGCTCTCAAATTCTCTCTTACTTAAGCCGCCATGGCGCGAGGTAAAGAGCGACCTCGACATTTAACTGCTTGCTACTTCATGAAATCAGGGATATCAATCTCATCTTCAGCCACTAACTCCTCAAAAGTTATCTTTCTTCTTGGAGCTACTGGTGTATCCATTGCAACAGCTATTGGATCATTTGCTGCAATTGGATCTGCTTGACCATTTAAGGCAGCAGTTGAGATCACTGGAACAGAGAGTCTCTTTGGCGCTCCACCATCAAATCCGGCAGCAATTACGGTGACCCTTACCTCATCTCCTAGCGCGTCATCGATAACTGTTCCAAAGATAATATTGGCATCAGGGTGTGCACACTTTGCAACCAGCTCTGCTGCCTCGCTAATTTCAAATAAGCCTAAATCTGAGCCACCGGCAATTGAGAGAAGAACACCATGTGCTCCATCAATTGATGCCTCAAGAAGTGGAGATGAGATTGCAAGCTCAGCGGCTCTAGTAGCTCTTGCCTCACCTCTTGCAGATCCAATTCCCATAAGAGCAGAACCGGCGCCATCCATAACGCTCTTGACGTCAGCAAAATCAAGATTGATCAAGCCCGGAGTGGTAATTAAATCAGTAATGCCCTGAACGCCAGAGAGTAAAACTTGATCTGCTGTCTTAAAGGCCTCAGGTGCTGAGATTGAACGATCAGAGATTGAGAGAAGGCGATCATTTGGAATCACAATTAGCGTGTCAACTTCTTTTCTTAAGTTTTCAATTCCTTCATCGGCCTGCATCGAGCGGCGTTTGCCTTCAAAACTAAATGGTCGAGTAACCACGCCAACTGTTAGCGCTCCAGCATCCTTTGCAATCTTTGCAATTATTGGTGCGCCGCCAGTTCCAGTTCCGCCGCCCTCTCCTGCAGTAACAAAAACCATATCGGAGCCACGAAGTACTTCTTCAATCTCTTCAGTGTGATCAATTGCTGCTTGCTTACCAATTTCTGGCGCAGCACCTGCACCAAGGCCACGAGTTAATTTTCTTCCAATATCTAATTTCACATCAGCATCACTCATCAGAAGAGCTTGCGCATCAGTATTAATCGCAATGAACTCAACGCCTTTTAACCCCGCATCAATCATCCGATTAACTGCATTAACTCCGCCGCCACCAATTCCAACAACCTTGATGACTGCTAAATAATTCTGTGGTGTTGCCACTTTTTTCGCCTCTCTCCAAACCCTAATTCTCAACTTTAGACTTAGAGTTTCCATTTACTCTGCGCGCAAAAGTAGTTGCGCAGCGCTCCTCTGGCAAAGACCGACACGATTAGTTAAGGAAATACTTTTCTATCGCACCGTTGGTTTTAGTGGATCAATTAAATTGATTTTTCGAACTTTTTTATTCTCATCTTGCGCCAATAAGCGCTCCATTACTTCAACTTTTAGCCCAAGATCATTGACACTGCCCCAGGAGATTTCGATGTTGCGCCCTGAATAATTGGCAGAGGTGATGAAGCTGGCGTTATCTCTTGCGTTAACTCGCGTTAATTCAAATCCTCTTGGGGCAAGCTCTTGGCTAAATAGCTCTATCAACTCCCGGGCCGCAGCCTTTAATTGGTTATCTGCCCCATCTGTTGACCCAGCGGGCAGAGTCAATTCGGGTATCTGCTGCCAACTCTTATCTCCTGAGCTAATGGCCTGATCAATAGCCTGCCTAGGAAGGTAAAAGTAATCAAGGTCTTCACCCATAAACCCAATACTGACGCTCTGAGGACTCGTAGTTGAGGTCAGGCGGGCGATAGGAGTTCTTGAAATTATCTTTATAAGTAATTTGCCATTAATTAAATTTCGGTTCAACTCAACATTTTCAACCCAAGCAAATTGGCGGAGTCGATTGGCTATTTCTCGACGATCAACCCTTGCAATCTGATCTCCCAGTTTGACTACGGCAGGAGGTTGGGAGAGTCGATTTTTGACTTCTCTTTCAATTGACTTATCTTTTATATCAATGCTGATTTCTTTCACCACAAATACTTGGCTAAATCCCAAAAGATATGCCAGCGCTCCAATGAGCAATATCGATATGGGAAGAATTAAACGGGGATGCAATCTCATGCAATTAGGATTCGATTGCCTCTAGAATCAACTTACCTAAAGAGCTCACATCTCCAGCTCCTAGGGTAAGGATTAAATCGCCGCTCTTGGCCATCTTTGCAACGGCTTCCACAACCTCTGGCATTGAAGGTTGATAGCTATGGTTGCTACTTGCCATCTCTTTTGAAATTAGTAGCGAACTAACTCCAGGGATCTCTTTTTCGCTTGCAGGATAGATCTCAAGCAGGTATGTGTAATCTGATGCAGAGAGTGCTTTAGCAAATTCGCTGGCAAATACCTGCGTCCTTGAGTAGCGGTGCGGCTGGAAAACTGTCAGTACTCGCCCACTTTGAGCATAAATCCTTGCGCTCTCAAGGGTTGCTCTGATTTCTGTTGGATGATGGCCGTAATCATCGATGACTGTGATCCCCTTAGAAATTCCTTTAATTTCAAAGCGCCTTCTAGCTCCGCTAAAGAGAGCTAACCCTTTGATTAGATCATTTGCATTTGCACCGAGTTCAAGGCCTGCCAGCAGGGCAGCGCAGGCGTTGAGCAGATTATGCCGGCCCGTAATGGCAAGTTCCATCTGCCCTAAGACTCTTCCTTTATAACTAACTCTTGCCTCCGCGCTCTTTGGTTGCAGATGAATTCGATCCAGACGTAGATCTGCATCGCTATCTGTTCCATAGGTAGAGATGGAAATTGATGAGCCCTTCTTTTTCATTCTCTCTATTAAACGAAGCACGCCAGGATCATCAATACATAGAACTAAAAAGCCATCTGGCCTGATAGTGGCAACAAAGTGATCAAAGATCTGGTCAATGTGAGCAAGAGTTGCAAAGTTATCTACATGATCTAACTCAATGTTGGTAATTATTGCACCGAGCGGTTTATAGGCGGTAAAGGAGCCATCTGATTCATCGGCCTCAACGATGAAAGTATTGCCAGAGCCCTGATGAGCATTTGTTCCAGAGTTACTTACCGTTGCTCCAATTGCAAAAGATGGATCAAGGCCTGAATGCTGCAGAGCGACTGTCAACATTGATGTGGTGGTAGTTTTTCCATGAGTTCCAGCAACAGCCACAGAGCGAGTACCAATCATTAGCTGCGCCAGAGCGGCAGCTCGCTCCAAAATTGGAATGTCCCGACTCTGTGCTTCCTCAAGTTCGCAATTGTTTGCAGGAATGGCGCTTGATTTAATAACTAGATCTGCGCTTTTTATATTCGCTCTGCTATGCCCAATATGAATAGTGGCCCCAAGGCTTCGTAGGCCATTTAAGGTAGAGGAATCATGTAAATCAGAGCCCGATACCTCTGCTCCGCGCGAGGCCAAAATTCTTGCAATGCCACTCATTCCCGAGCCGCCTATGCCGACAAAATGGACTCGAGCCTTGCTCCAATCGCCTATCACCCGATTACTCATTTTGCCCTTTGCCCTATCAATAACTCTTGGGCAAGTTCTGCAATTCTCAACGCTGCCTTGGCGTTACTGCCGACTGATTTAGGCTGATACTTCACTGCGCTGCTTAACGCCACTGCGAGATTTTTATCAAGCCACTCTGCTGAAAAGTCGTCATTTGAAACCATCATTGCTGAACCTTGAGCCACTAGAGCAGCTGCATTATCAAACTGCTCCCCATTGCCATGAGGCAGAGGAATGAGTATTGAATATTTGCCAAGAGAGGATAGTTCAGAGCAGGTGACGGCCCCTGATCTTGTAATTAGTAAATCAGCGCTTCCATATATTGAGGCCATGTCATGGAAGTAAGGCTGAGGAAGATAATTACTTGAAGCCTTCGGCAACTCATTATTTATTCCTAGAGCATGAATAATCTGAACCTCTTGGTATTTATCTTGGTATTTTTTTAGAAAGTCTGCAATCACTGAATTGATATGACTTGAGCCAAGAGATCCGCCAAAGATAGCAACTACTGGGTGATTGGCATCAAATCCCCAACTCTGACAATTGAGTTGCTTGAAACTTGATTTGCTGGATAGCTCTGCAAGACTATTTAGCGATTGGCGAATTGGCATTCCAGTTAAAACAGAGCCAGGCCATTGTTTTGCAACTTTTTCGAAGTTCACTGCAGTTACTTTGGCAAGCCGCCTTCCAAGGCGATTAGCTAGCCCGGGCTTTGCATTTGCCTCATGGATCAAAATTGGAACCTTTCGGCTAAAAGCTGCAAGGTATGCTGGAGTTGATACATATCCACCAAAGCCAATTACTAAATCTGATCCCTTTATTATCGATCTCGCTCTAAAGATTGCACCTACTAAAAGAAAGGGAAAGAGGAAGATTTTTGGAGAAATCTTTCTTGGAAATGAAGCCTTTGGAATGTAATGAATTCGATAACCTCTCTTAGGAATCAAGAGTGATTCCAGACCACCTTTAACGCCTATGAATTCGCAAGATAGTTTTGAATCTTTTAGTAATAGCGCCTCGGCGACGGCTAAGGCTGGCTCAATGTGTCCTGCCGTTCCCCCGCCTGCAAAGATCACGCGCTGCGCCATGGGCTTTATCCTCTCGCAGTTCTTGCCGCCTTACGTCGGCGAATCTCTGAGGCAATTTGAGGGTCGCGTCGCAAAACCCCGAGTACATAGCCAATTGCGATGAAGGTGGCAATGAGCGAGGAGCCGCCATAGGAAATCAGTGGCAGCGTTACTCCAACTACGGGAATGACGCTAATTACGGTTCCGATATTAAGAAGGACCTGAACTGAGATCCAACATCCAATACCCGCGCAGACATAACGATCAAAGGAGTTCTGGGCATTAATTGCAACTTTAAATATTCCCAGAATCAAAATTCCAAAGAGACCAAGAGTTGCCAGCGTTCCAAGTAATCCGAGCTCTTCTCCAATGACAGCAAATATGAAGTCGGTATGCACTTCAGGAAGGCTTCCCCACTTCTGCTTACTACTTCCAAGACCTGTTCCAACTGCTCCTCCTGAAGCAAGTCCCATGATGCTATGGGCTTGCTGCCAACCAACGCCTTGATAATTCTCTTCTGCAAAGGGATCAAAGAAGGCTGAGAATCTATTCATACGATTAGCACTGGGCAGAATTGAGGCTGCAAACAACAACCCAGCCCCCACTGCTAATAAACCAAAGACTTTAAAGGCAAGTCCTGAAATGAAGAGAATTCCTGCGACGATTCCGGTGACAAGAACCGCAGTACCTAAGTCGCTACCTACAAGAATTAAGGCCATAACAATCATAAAGCCTGGAATAATTAGGGTTGCTGGATTACTTGCAATCCCCTCACTTGCTCTTTCATCATGGATACGAAGCCTTAAGGCGCACCAGAGGATTAAGCCTAATTTGGCAAACTCGCTTGGCTGCAAGGTAAAGCTTCCGATACCAATCCAGTTGGTATTACCACCAACAGTTTTGCCAATTCCA
>SXMA01000138.1 GCA_005777515.1 Actinomycetota bacterium
CCAGAACGGATCTCTAGCAAGAGCAAAGGGTGTTCTGGCAAATTCATTTGATTCACGAAGTGATGAATTCAGAAGAAAGAAGACAGGCATCAACACCATCAAGGAATTTACAATCAAAACACCTTGAAAGAAGGTACGTGAGGCAAACACTTTTATCATTGCTCTACCTCACGTCTACGCAGAATGGCAGAACCAAAAGCAGCTCCAAGACCTACTAAAGTAAATATTAAGACACCTAAAGCAGAGCCGACTCCGACATTATTTGCCCCAGAGTCAACCGAACCAAAAGATAAGCGATAAAACATTAAAGCCAAGGTATCTGTAGTTCCGGCTGGGCTCCCATTTGATCCCCCGATAACAAAGGGAAGATCAAACCACTCATAAGCGCCGATGAATGTAAGTACGGTAATAATCGTAAGCGAAGGTGCAAGAAGCGGAAAGATGATTTTTCTAAATACCTGGCCCTCTGAGGCTCCATCAATACGAGCTGCCTCAATATATTCACTGTTTATCGCATTGAGCCCCGCTAAAAATACTATCGCTGGAAAACCAACCCAACGCCAAAGATTTATAAACATTAACGTTGGTAGTGCTGTTGATGTATCACCCAGCCAAGGTTTAGCTAAATCTGGGAACCCTATCCCAGAAATAATTTGATTAACTGGTCCGTAATAAGGATCAAGTAAAGATTGCCAAAGGTATCCAACAACAACTAGAGAAAATATTACCGGAAGAAAAACTACAACTCTATAAAAACGTAAACCCCTTTTGACTCTAAACATTGCATAGGCAAATAGAAGCCCCAGAGAGGTTTGCAATGTCATAATCACTATGAAAGCAAGGGTGTTATGCCTCAACGCGGCGAGTAGTTGATCACTGTAAGGATAGGCAAAAAGCTTTCTAAAGTTTTCAAAACCTATGAAGGAAGTGCGCTGAAATCCTTCCCAGTTAAAAAGTGAGTAACTTAAGGTTGTTAGCGCTGGAATTGTTGTGAAAAGGACAATTACTAGTAAAGCCGGTATTAAGAGTGCCCCAGTAGTTCTATTCTGTTCTTTTCGGAGCGCTGATGACATCTATGTGCCTAGAAATAGCGCCCTAGGTGCCAAAGATTGCACCTAGGGCCGCTAATTACTCTTAGGACTTACCCTTTTGCGGTTCGTACCAAGAAGCTACTGCAGTCTGGACATCTTTAGCTAACTGTTCAGGTGTAGTTCCACCGACTATTAACTTTTGGAATCCAGGTTGAAGAATCGAAGAACTTGTTGGGGTGGCATATCTAAAGCCAACAACATTTAAAAATGGAGTTCCCAGCGTAGTTCTCCAGCGATTGATTTCCTTGACAGCTGGATCATTTATCTTCACATATGGAGCCGTTGGAATGAAGGCAATTTCATCCACTAAAGCTTGGCCAAATTCTTTGGTTCCAAGGAAGTTGATGAGCTTTAGAGCTGCTGCTTTTTGTGTGGTTTTAGAGTTAATGGCATAAGCGCCATCAGCCCAAGTGCCTACATAACGCTTAGCTCCAGCATTTGCCTTAGGAGCTGGGAACCAACCAATTGTGATTGAAGGATTTAGAGAGCGGAAATAACCAATCTCATAATTTCCTCCGATATAAAAGGCGGCCTTCTCGTTTGCAAATAGACCACGAGCAGTGTTGTAGTCAATGCCTTGGTAGTTAGCTGGCATCCACTTAGCAAGATCTGCAACTGCCTTGAGGCTAGCTACATAACCTTTATCAGTAAATGTTTTCTTTCCAGCAACAACATCATTGAAGAATGCTGTTCCACCATAGAAGGTTGGACCAACTGTTGCATGGAGCTGCTCAAGTGCAGGACCATTGCCACCAGCATTACCTATTGGGAGGAATCCGGCTTTCTTGACTTTATCAAATGCACTCAGCATTTGCTCCCATGTTTGTGGAAGCGCACGAATTCCAGATTTTTCTAAAATATCTGGGTTATACATAACTCCCAATGCAGAGACAGCATATGGCAATCCATATTGCTTCTTATCTTTATATCCTTGAGCACCAGCAAGAATTCCTGCAGACAACTTCTTAAGGGCTGGCACTTCTGCAGTTGTTAATGGCATAAAGTTTCCAGCATCAGAGAGATTTGCCATTCCACCATATGGGCGCATCTGAAGAACATCAGGACCTTTGCCAGCAGTTAGTGCGGTAGCAACAATGGCGTTGTATTCGGTATTTAGATATGGCGTGAACTTAACTGTGATGCCAGGATTCTTAGCTTCGAAAAGCCTCATCTGGCTCTCATAGAACGCCTTATCTTCGGTGCGCCAGCTCCAGAATGTAATTTCTGTGTTGGCCGAAGCTATAGAAGCTCCAGGTGCAACCACGGTAACTGCCGCAAAAAGGGCTGCGACCAGGCCGCGGATTTTTGAGATTTTCACTTAATTTCCTCCTCGAGGGCGGTAGGTGTGGTTCTTTCCGGAGCGAATTGATACAGCAGCTCTTGAAAGATCTAAAGCGGACTTGGTGCCGCTCCAGTTTCTCTGTGCCAGTGCGACACAGAGACAGTCAACCACCGTCAGCTGCGCAATACGCGAAGCTGTTGCACCGCTACGGAAGGTGGTTTCCCGTGCGGCAGTATGTAATACAAAGTCTGCAAGAGATGCAGCAGGACTTCTTAAAGTATTAGTTATCAAAACTATTGTCACGCCACGTGCTTTAAATTCTCGGATAACATCAACGGTGTCAACGGTAGTTCCTGAGTGTGTAATTGCGACTAAAACATCACTTTTATCTAAAACAGCAATTGACGTCATTGCAGAGTGAAAGTCAGTCCAAGAAATTGCTCTTTTAGATAAACGATTAAGTTTTGATTGAAAGTCCATAGCCACAAATCCACTAGAGACTAATCCAAATAGTCCTATTGTGTTTGCTTTTTCAAAAATCTCCACAACTTTTTTAAACGTTTGAATATCTAGTTTCTCAGCAGTTGATTCAATAGCCCTTGCATCAGAGTAGGTGACCTTTTCAATAATTGATGCCAAGCTATCACTTGGCGTAATTCCACCATCTAGATATTCGGTATCAAACTGTTTAGCGCTCTTCCAAGAAAGATCACTGACTAGCGCCATCTTAAATTCTGGGAAACCACGAAAACCTAGAGCCTTGCTAAATCTAACAACCGATGAAACTGAGGTTTTACTGTGCGAGGCCAATTGCGTGATATTCATTGGCGCAATCAACTGTGGGTCTTTCAGAATGACTTCTGCGATAGCAATCTCACTGGCGTGAAATGAGCCCAGTTGGCTTTGAATTAACTCCAATAAATTTGAATGATGGCTAGGAGTGACTAGCGATAACTGCTTAGCCATAACCACCTTTCGTGAAAAATCATTTCAGGACATACTCTTGTTGGTGAAAATTATCGCCTTAGCCTAAAAAGGTCAAGTATTTGCAGGCTTAACTAGGGCGGCTCTAACTCGCGAGCCTGATGCTTTTAGTAACTCAAGAGCCTTTTCAGCAGAGGTATTTAGCAAAATCATAACTATTGCCACCTTGACTTGATCTTTTGATTCTTCAAGAGCCTCTTGAGCTTTTCTAGTATCGCAATTTGTGGCAGATTGAATAATTCTTATTGCGCGGTCCCTTAATTTAATGTTATTAACCTGAAGATCAACCATAAGATTCCCATAAGTTTTGCCAAGATTAATCATTGAAACAGTTGAAATCATGTTTAGCACTAGCTTTTGAGCTGTTCCAGCTTTTAATCTCGTTGAGCCAGCCAAAATTTCAGCCCCAGTATCAACCTCAATTGCGATATCGGCAAACTTAGAAAGCTCTGAATTTAAGTTACAAGAGAGGGCAATAGAAGCAGCTCCTACCTTCTGTGCATATTGCAATGCACCAATCACGTAGGGAGTTCGTCCACTTGCAGCAATTCCAACTAAAGAATCTCTTTTAGAAAAATTTATCTTCTTTAAATCTTCAATCGCTCCTTCTTGAAAATCCTCAGCGCCTTCAATTCCGTTTCGTAGCGCAGTGTCACCGCCAGCAATTAATCCAATGACCAATCCATCCTCTAGAGAGAAAGTGGGAATGCACTCTGAAGCATCTAAGACTCCTAATCTTCCTGAAGTTCCTGCACCAATATAAATCAGCCTTCCCCCTGATTCCATTCTCTTAGTAATTTCAGCAATAGCTTCAACAACTTTTGGCAATACTTTTGCCACCTCCTCTGCCACGCTCTTATCGCTCTCATTAAAGAGTTTTAAGAGCTCTAAAGTGGATAAGGTGTCAATCTTGGAGAAACGAGAGTCAATCGCCTCAGTATTTAACTGTCCAAGGTCCTCATTCATAATGGCTAACCCTAGTAACCTTGGCACATGGAGGCCAAATACCTATTTGCTGGCGCTGGAATTCTTATAGTCCTGATCTATGCCTTTGGTTCAGGAATCTGGGTTTCTTCCTCACCTGGTTGGTATTCCTCGCTAAATAGGCCGCCATGGCAGCCGCCAAGCTATGTTTTTGGAATTATCTGGCCCTATAACTTTATGGTCTTGGGAATTGCTTCCTATCAAGTCTCACAGTCATTAACTAAATCTGAGAATGTCTTATGGCTGGTTTTCTTTGGTTTAAGTGTTGCTGCAGCCCTTACCTGGGCCTATCAATTCTATGTTCCGCATAATCTCACGCTTGCTCCAATTGCTTTAACTTTATGCGCTCTTCTAACTCTTCCAGTTCTCTATCTAACATTTAAAGCTACGCTACTTATGGGACTACTTCTTGTTCCTTATCAAATCTGGGTTGCAATTGCAGCAAGCCTTGCTTGGGGATACTCCAC
>SXMA01000139.1 GCA_005777515.1 Actinomycetota bacterium
CCATTTGATCACTGAAAGTTTTTCTTGTGGGGTCAAAATAGTTTCAGAGAAAACCGGCATAGCTTGAGGGCCAGTAATCATCGCTTCATAGATATGTTTAACTTCAACTCCCATAACCGTTGGAGCATATTTTCCTTGAGTTAGTGCGCCACCCTGCCCAGCTAAGTTATGACACATTGCGCAGTTATTCCTAAATAGCTCGCCGCCCTGAGCCATATTTCCATCGCGCTCCCAAGCAAGCTCTTCGTTGGTGACAGCGGCAGGGCCCGGGGCTAACGATGCAACATATGCAGCAAGAGCTGCTACCTCTTCATCGTTATAAACCGGCTTCTTTCTAGCAATCTGCTGACTCATGTCAGCAACTGGCATACGACCTGTTGCTACTTGAAAATCAACCGAGGCAGCTCCAACGCCAATTAGTGATGGCCCAACTCCAGCTCCTTCGGCGTTTAAGCCATGACAAGAAGAGCAGCCACGAGCAAATATCTCCTTACCCTCTGCAATCAATGTGGCTTTATCGGATTGTGAGAGCGTGGCCTGCTCTGTCACTGCTTGCGCAGCGCTGTAGGTAAGTCCGGCAAAGAGCAGAGCGCCGAGAAGAAGAAGCGGACCAGCAAATCTATGGCGGCGATACTTTGAAATAAATCTCATCTATGCCACCAGATAAATCGCTGAGAATAGAGCGATCCAGACAATATCCACAAAGTGCCAATAATAAGAAACAACGATTGCCGTTGTTGCCTGTGAGTGGCCAAAGCGACGAGCTTTAGAGACCCTAATCATTACTATTAAGAATGCAATCAGGCCTCCTGTTACGTGAAGTCCATGGAATCCCGTTGCTAAATAAAATACTGAACCATAAGCAGCAGATGAAATAGTTAAGCCTTCGTGAACAAGTTCTGCATATTCATACACTTGACCACCAATAAAAAATGCCCCCATTACAAATGTGAGAGCAAACCACTCCCGCATTCCCCACTTTGAAAATTGTAGAAGCGACCCGGTGCGAGCATTCTGGAAACGCTCAGCTGCAAATACGCCGAATTGGCAGGTGACCGAGGAGAGAACTAAGACAGTGGTGTTGAGGGCGGAAAATGGAATATTCAACATTTCGACGCCCTGACCCCAAATAACAGGTCCTTGCACAGATCTAGTTGTGAAATACATGGCAAAGAGCGCGGCGAAGAACATCAACTCACTTGAGAGCCAGACGATGGTTCCAACGGCAACGATATTTGGGCGATTCAATCTAGGTGGTGTGGAGACCGCGCTGCTCATAGAGGGGATTATTCCCGAAAATAGAGCAATACCCCCGCTTTAAAGGGGCTGTTAAGTAGGTATAGCGGTGAAACGCATCACGGGATATTGGCTCCCATTGAGCGAGGGGATAAGGCAGTAAAGCCCTAGAATTACCGTAATTATGGAGACCAGCCAGAAAACCCTAAAGATCGCGCTCTACTCAGATGATTCAAGCGTCCGATCTAGCGTGATTACCGCTCTGGGTAAGCAAATTTCTCCAGATTTAGGCGCCCATAAGATTTTGGAATTTGCCACCGCTAAGGCCTTACGAGGAGCTGTTGATTCTGGTGCGAATTTTGATCTCTTCATTCTTGATGGCGAAGCAGTTCCTGAAGGCGGATTGGGAGTAGCTAAACAATTAAAAGATGAAGTCTTTGATTGCGGAGTAGTGATCGTCTTAGTTGCAAGAAGTGCTGATGCCTGGCTTGCTGGTTGGTCTAGAGCAGAGGGGGTAATTACTCATCCCATTGATCCCTTTACTCTTGCAAAAAACGTTGCAGAGATTCTTGCTAAAAACCCCATCGCTTCTTGAGTTAGAGCAAGAGAGATGACTGAGCACACTCTTACTTGGAATGAAATATTTGAAAGATTGATTGGTAAGCAAGATTTAACTGATCTGCAAATTACTTGGGCAATGGCTCAAATTCTTGATGGCCTTGCAGATAATGATCAGATTAAGAATTTTCTCCTTCTGCTCAAGGCAAAAGGTGAGAGGCCAAGTGAAGTCAGAGCTCTGGTTGAAGTGATGTATCAGAGAGGGATCGCTATTGATATCCCTGATCGCGCCGTCGATATTGTCGGGACTGGAGGAGATGGCGCATCGACTATAAATATCTCAACAACTGCTGCCATCATCACAACTGCTGCAGGGGCAAGAACGATTAAGCATGGAAATCGCGCAGCAAGTTCAAAGAGCGGAGCAGCAGATCTACTAGAGGCTCTTGGGATTGATATCTCTCTCGGGGCTAAGCAGATCCAGGAGTGTGTAAGAAAAATTGGGATTGGTTTTGCATTTGCCCCGGTTTTCCACCCTGCAATGAAAAATGCCGCGAGTGCAAGGAGGGAGCTGGCCACACCAACAGTTTTCAACATTCTTGGCCCGCTTGCTAATCCAGCCAAGCCAAAGGCAGTGGCAATTGGCGTTGCTAGAGCTGAATTATTAGAGCTTGTTGCAACAGTTCTCGCCGAGCGGGATTGCGAGGGTTTTGTCTTTCGGGGCGATGATGGTTTAGATGAAATTTCGCTGAGTACAACTAGTACGGTTTATCAGATCAACAAGGGCGAGATGAGCAAGGAGATTTTTGATCCAAGTGAGCTGGGCCTTGAACGAATCGGTGTAGATGAGTTAAGAGGCGGTACACCTAGTGAAAATGCGGATATCACAAGAGCTATTTTTGCCGGCAGAGGCGGTCCTTATCGCCAAGCGGTCCTATTAAATGCAGCCGCTGCAATCGCTGCATTTAAGGCAGATTTCCACCTAGGTATCACCCAGCAATTTGCTAATGGATATACCTTGGCAAAACAAGCCGTTGATTCGGGAGCTGCAGCTCAACTAGTTGAGCGCTGGGCAAACCTATCTACCGAATTAGCAAAATCTTCTTTATAGCTATTAGCGCCAACTTGAGCTCTAACCTTCTCAATCTCTGATCTTGCTGCTGCTGAACCAAAAGTTGGAAGGGCCCAGATGCCATCGATTTCAACAATTCGGATTCCCTCTTGATTCAAATAACGAAGTAGAACTTCAACTTCTTCATGATGACTGGCGGGCAATATCTCGCCATTATCGATTACTACCTCAGCAGTCAATCTCAAGGATTCAACAACGTCCTTGTAATTATCACTCTTTGCGGTAGCACTCGCAGCTAGTTTGCCATAGCGAATTACAACAAATTCCCAAGTATTAATAGAGGTAGCAATCGCTGCGATTAACTCCTTGACTCTAGTTAAACTTCTAATGCTCTGCGCTCTAGCACTTCCTCTAATAAGCGCTCCTAAACGATTTCGTACCTCAGCAGCCTCTTCGAAACGTTCTTGATTTGCCAGCTCCTTCATCCGCTCATTAAGTGAGCTAAGAATGGGGCGAGAGTCGATATGCAAGCTCTGATGAATCGCTGCTACATGTGATGAATATGAATCAATTGATTCCTGGCCAATACAGGGAGCCCCGCAACGTTTCATATCGAATAAGGCACAGGGGCTAGCGCTTTTCATGGAAGCTAAAGTAATTCTTGGTTTGCATTGTCTTATCTGAGTTACCTCATGGAGCGCCTCGATTGCTCTTGCTGATTCATCCCGGCCATTAAAGGGTCCTGCCCAACCGCTCTCATCATCAAGCCCCTTAGCACCTATTACGGCAACTAACCTTGGAAAAGCTTCTTTAGTCAGCTTGATCCATAAAGATTTCGCCTGAAATTTAGAACGGCGATTAAAGCGAGGCTGCTTCTCACATATCAGCCTTAGCTCTCTTACCTCTGCTTCGATAATGGTGGCTGTCTGAATGACATCAAGAGAGTGGGCAAGAGAGATCATGTCATGAATTCTTTTTCGAGTCTCAGCTGCGGTGAAATATGAGCGAACTCTATTTCTCAAATTTCGCGTTGTTCCTATGTAAAGTGGAATTCCTGCCTCATCCCGAAAGATATAAACCCCAGGCGTATTTGGAAGACCTTCAGCTAGATACTTCTTACTTCTCTGGGCGCTAGTAACACGAGCGCTAAAGGACTTCAACTCCTCTAGAGTTTTCACGCCATAGCTTCCGAGTCGATCAAGAATTCCATGAAAGACATCAACGGTTGCGCGAGCATCAGAGAGCGCTCGGTGATCTGGATTAGTTGCTGCGCCAAAGAAAGTCGAGAGAGTAGAGAGCTTGCAATTTGGTGCTTCATCCCTTGTCACTACATACCTTGCAATTTTTGCTGTATCTAACACTTGATAAGAAGGCCAAGAGATTTCAAGCTTTGCACAAGCTGCCTTTAGAAAGCCAATATCAAAGGGGGCGTTATGAGCAACCAGAACACTATCTTTACTTGAGCCGACAAATTCTAAGAATGAGAATATTGCTTCACCCAAATTCGGTGCTGCAATAACCATTGCATCAGTAATTCCAGTAAGAACTGTAATAAATGGCGGTATAGGACCCTCCGGGTTTACCAGAGTTTGAAATTCGCCAATGATTTCTCCAGCCTTAACTTTCACTGCACCGATCTCAGTAATTGCTGCGCTGTTATGCGAGCCACCAGTGGTCTCTAGGTCAACAACTACAAAGGTGGTTTCATAAAGGCTCGGTGAGATCTCATCAAAACTTGATTGGAAAGCTGAAGTAAATTGGCTCTCCTGCTCGGAATTCATAGCGCAAAGATAGATGGGATTAATGACATTTAGCGCGATTAACTTTAGGGTGGGTATATGGCCATTGAAGGAGCGCCCCAAGGTTGGTTACCTGAATATCGGGCCAAGGGCTCCGGCTCCAATGCTGATATCGGAGTTCTTCTAGTTCATGGCTTTACTGGATCGCCGGCATCGATGCGACCTTTCGCACATTTTCTCAATGAAAAGGGATATCAAGTCTCTGTCCCCGTAATCCCCGGACATGCAAGTAGATGGCAGGATCTAAATAAAGTGCACTGGTCTAGTTGGCCCCAAAAAGTTGAGCAGGAGCTTGTCGAGTTAAAGAAAACTTGTAGGAAAGTGTTCTTAGTTGGCTTATCAATGGGCGGCGGAAACAGTCTCTATGTCTCAGCAGATCACCAAGATAAAGTTGATGGAATTGTTCTGGTAAATCCAATGATTCACATCCCAGGTCTGCAAATCAAGTTCGTTTCGATCATCTCTAAGGTGCAAGAATCTCGCGCTTCAGTTGGAGACGATATAAAAAAACCTGGCGTAACCGAGTGGGGCTATGACGCCCTGCCTATCAAGGGGGTAGCCCAGCTATATAAGTATTTAAAGCTGGCTAGAAAGCGCCTGCCTGGGATCAAAACGCCAGTATTGCTCTTTCATAGCGTTGATGATCACACCCTTGATGTCTCCAATACCGAGATAATTCTCAATGAGATTGGTTCAAGTGATAAGCAGAGAATTGAACTCCTAAATAGCTACCACGTAGCAACTCTTGATTATGATGCAGATATTATTTTTGAAAATACTCGCCTATTTATCCAAGAAAGAAGCAAATGAGCCAAAACCCATTCCTCGCTAAGTCAAACCTTGAGTATGAATTGCCGCCATTTGCAGAAATCTCAGAAGAGGATTATCTGCCAGCTTTCTATGCCGGAATGGATGAACAGCTCGCAGAGGTTGAAAAGATCACTGACCAAGCCGAAGTGACCTTTGAAAATACCTTGGTAGCCCTTGAGAGAAGTGGCGGGATTTTGAGTAGAGTCGCGGTAGTTTTTTACAATAAATCTTCCAGTGATACCAATGAAGCGATAGATAAAATAGAAGCAGAAATTGCTCCAAAACTTGCAGCTCACTCTGACAAAATCAAGTTAAACCAGAAGCTCTTTGCTCGAATTACGCAACTTGTGAATTCCGGGCTTGATTTAAATAGCGAGGATGCCTGGCTATTAAAGAGATATCACCGCGACTTTCTCCATGCGGGCGCGGGACTCTCAGATGCGCAACGCGAGGAAATTAAGCGGATTAATGAGGAGCTATCGACTCTTCAGACCGAATTTAGTAAAAGAGTATTGAGTGAAACCAATGATCTAGCCGTCTTTGTCGATGATATAAAGGAATTAGATGGCCTTTCGGAGAATCAAATTAAGGCCTGCAAGGCAGCGGCCGAGGCGCGTGGTATTCAAGATAAGTACATGATTGGCGCTGTTAATTTCACTGGCCATCCTCTACTGCGCTCTCTAAAAAATCGTGAACTTAGAAGGAAGATTATGGAGGCCTCGCTTAGCAAAGGTCTTCGTGGAAATGACTTTGATACCCGAGAAGTACTTTTAAAGATGGTCAAGTTAAGGGCTAAACGAGCTGAAATATTTGGAAAGAAAAGTCATGCTCAGTATTCGTTATCCGAGCAGACTGCCGGCTCTCCAGAGAGAGTCCATGAGATGCTCAAAAAGATTGCCCCGGCTGCTCTTGCAAATGCTAAAGCTGAAGGCAGAGATCTCGAGCGGCTAGCCAAACTAGATGGCATTGAAAGACTAGAGAGTTGGGATTGGGATTACTACACCGAGAAGGTTAGAGCTGAGAAGTACGATCTTGATACTGCTTTAATGAAGCCATACTTTGAACTCGAGGGCGTTTTATTTAAAGGTGTCTTTTACGCCGCAGGCAAGTTATATGGCATGAGCTTTAAAGAGCGCCCAGATCTTGTCACCTATCATCGTGAGGCGCGGGCCTTTGAAGTCTTTAACGAAGATGGCTCAAAGATTGGCCTCTATATCGCCGATTTTTACACGAGAGATTCAAAGCGTGGTGGAGCTTGGATGAACTCTCTGGTTAAACAGAGTCATCTACTGAATCAACTTCCTGTTGTTGTCAATAACCTAAATATTCCAAAGCCACCAAAGGGTGAGGCAACGCTTCTAACTCTTGATGAGACAACAACTCTCTTCCATGAATTTGGCCATGCTATCCATGGACTTCTATCAAATGTGAAATATCCCAGGTTTTCGGGGACTGCAGTGCAGCGTGATTTTGTTGAGTTTCCATCGCAGGTTAATGAGATGTGGATCCTTGATCCCCAAATTGTTGATAACTATGCCCGCCATTATCAAAGTGGCGAGCGTCTGCCACAAAGCTGGATAGACAAACTTGAAGAGTCATCCACTTTTAATGAAGGACATGCCACAACTAGCTATATGGCTGCAGCAATACTTGATCTAGCTTGGCACTCACTTTCATCAGGTGAAGTAGTTGATGATGTTGAAAAATTTGAAGCAGAGGCAATATCAGATTATGGTCTTTCCTATCACTGTGTTCCCACAAGATATCGCTCTACCTACTTCTCACACATTTTCGCTGGGGGATACTCTGCTGGCTACTACGGATATATCTGGGCCGAGGTCTTTGATGCCGATACCGGGGAGTGGTTTAAGGAAAATGGCGGCCTGAGTCGAAGAAATGGGGACCACCTTAGAGGCACTCTAATGAGCCAAGGCGGCGCTATTGATTCACTTGAGATGTTTAGAAATTTCAGAGGCAGAGATGCCGTGATTGAACCACTATTGAAACGCAGAGGGTTACTGAGTAATGCTTGAGGCTATATTTCTTGGAATTATTCAAGGATTAACTGAGTTTCTTCCTATCTCTTCAAGTGCCCATATTCGAATCCTCGGTGAGTTTCTACCGTCAGCGCAGGATCCTGGAGCAACGTTTACAGCGATAATGCAGATTGGAACTGAGATAGCAGTTCTGATCTATTTTAGAGGCGATATTGCACGCTTATTTAGAGCTAGCTGGCGATGGCTTTTTAAGAGAGTTGAATTGTCGCCTGATGAAGGCAGAGATGCGCGCTTATCAGGGTTAATCCTTGTTGGTTCGCTGCCTATCTTTCTCCTTGGTTTTTTCGGACAGAGCTATATTCGAGATAACTTCCGCTCGCTCTATCTAGTTTCCTTTACTCTGATCGTCTTCGGAATTCTTCTAGGATTGCTTGATCATTATGGCAGGAAAATAAAGCAACTTGGTGATTTGGAAATTAGGGATGGTTTGGCATACGGAGTTGCACAAATCTTAGCGCTCATTCCTGGGGTTTCTCGCTCGGGAGCCACGATTGCGATGGGAAGAGCTCTTGGATATAGACGAGAAGCAGCGCTTCGATATTCATTCCTGCTAGCTATACCTGCAGTTCTAGGTAGTGGAGCCTTTGAACTCTTTAACTCACTTTCAAAGCCATTAAATACCTTTTCCATTGGAGAAACTTTGGCTGCGACGCTCACTGCTTTTATAATTGGTTATCTGATTATTTCTTGGCTCATGAAATATATTCAAACTAAGAGCTTCATGCCTTTTGTTTTTTATCGTGTATTACTTGGAACGCTTCTGCTTTGCCTTTTGCAGACAGAAGTCATTACTGCTTAAGAGCCTGCTAGTTCATCTTCTCTAGTACTAGCAATCGGTATCTTCGATTGATCAGGTATTGGACAGGGAGCGCCGTCGCAACAATTAGTTTTCATATGGCAATGAGGGCAGAGCCATCTCGTTGCTATTGGGTCATAGGGGCGCTGGCAGAAATCACAGGGCATCTGATTGTTTGCGCTCATCAGACAAGCATAGGTTTTATATGAAAGAAAGTGGTGGACGATACTGGGATCGAACCAGTGACCCCTTCCATGTCAAG
>SXMA01000140.1 GCA_005777515.1 Actinomycetota bacterium
CTCAACCGCAGCCTTCAGACCAGGAAGAGTAGTTATACAAGAAACCCCTCTAGCAACTGCTGCTGTTCTAATCTTTCGCCCATCCCGCGCGGCTCCTCGCCCAAAAGGTGTGTTGATCACAAGGGCAATTTTGCCTTGATTGATTAAATCTACCGCCGATATAGCTCCCTGATTTCCATCTTTCTCGCTATGTTTTGCAACGAGCTGCGTTGAAACACCATGAGTTTTGAGGAAATTGTGCGTTCCAAGGGTTGCATAGAGCTCGAAATTTAACTCAGATAATCCCTTAACCCCTGAAATCGCCTCACTCTTATCTTTGTCAGAGAGCGAAATAAAGATTGCGCCACCTAGTGGTAGCGCTCCAAATGCTGCTATCTGCGATTTTGCGAAAGCTGCCCCAAAAGTTGATGCAATTCCCATCACTTCACCCGTCGATTTCATCTCTGGTCCTAAAACAGTATCAACGCCCTCACCATCTACTCTTCGGAAACGATTAAAGGGAAGCACTGCCTCCTTCACGCTAATGCCACTAGCAACGCCATCGCCGTTATCTGGAAGCATCCCATTTTCTCGTAGCTCTGAAATCTTGATCCCAGTTGCTATCAGTGCTGCCGCCTTTGCTACCTGTCTTCCCGTTGCCTTACTGACAAATGGAACAGTTCTAGATGCCCTGGGATTTGCCTCTAAGACATAGAGCTTTGATTCTGAGACGGCGTATTGAATATTGATCAGTCCTAATACTCCAATACCAGAGGCAAGTTTCTTGGTTGCTTGGCGAATCTCGGCTATCAATTCTTTGGTTATAGATTGAGCTGGAATTACGCAGGCTGAGTCACCAGAATGAACGCCTGCCTCTTCAACGTGCTCCATGATACCTGCTAGGTAGAGTTCATTGCCATCAAAGAGCGCATCCACATCAATCTCGATTGCATCATCCAAAAATTTATCAATCAAGACTGGATGCTCAGGATTTATCTGAGCGGCAATGGTGATGAACTCCTCAAGTGATGCATCGTCATAAACAATTTGCATGCCTCGTCCACCTAGGACAAATGAAGGGCGGACTAGAACTGGATATCCGACTTCGCTTGCAATCTTTAAGGCATCTGTGTAGGAAAAGCCAGTGCCAAACGTAGGCGCTCTCAGCGAGTTCTCCGTCAATACTCTTCCAAATGCACCACGATCCTCGGCTAGATGAATTGCCTCCGGCGGTGTTCCAAGAATTGGCACCCCCGCGCTCTTGAGCTCTGCGGCAATACCAAGTGGGGTCTGGCCACCTAATTGCACAATAACGCCAGCAATCGGCCCTGCAGCAACCTCTGCGCGATAAACCTCAAGAACATCTTCAAGAGTTAATGGCTCGAAGTAAAGGCGATCTGCGGTGTCATAGTCAGTAGATACTGTCTCTGGATTGCAATTGATCATGATTGTTTCATAACCCGCCTTTGATAAAGCAAAGCATGCATGAACGCAGGAGTAATCAAATTCAATTCCTTGGCCGATTCGGTTTGGCCCACTTCCAAGGATTAATATTGCCGGTTTACTTCGAGGTTTGACTTCGCTTTCTAAATCGTAGGATGAGTAGTGATAAGGCGTAAAGGCCTCAAACTCACCAGCGCAGGTATCAACTGTTTTAAAGACCGGAAATAAGCCTAGTCTCTCTCGCACTTTCAATATCTCTGATGCGTTAGTGTTTCGAAGCTGGGCTATCTGTTGATCTGAAAAACCCATCTCTTTAGCACTCCTTAGAAGTCCTAGAGAAAGCTCACCTGCAGCTTTAATCTCCGAAGCTTTACTGTTTATTTCGACAATTTGAGAGAGAAACCAAGGATCGATCGCGCATTTGGCATAGACCTCCTCGATTGATGCACCAAGTGCTAGCGCTCTTTGAACCTGAATCAACCTATCTTCTGTAGGTGTGGATATTTTCGCCATCAATTTCTCAAGGTTGTCAGAAAAGTCCCATGAGAAAGATGATCCCTTCTTCTCCAAGCTTCGCATCGCCTTTTGAAGTGCTTCAGGAAAAGAGCGACCAAAGGCCATGGCTTCTCCAACGCTCTTCATTGTTGTTGTAAGACGCGTATCAGCCTCAGGAAATTTTTCAAAGGCAAAGCGAGGAATCTTCACCACGATGTAATCTAAGGTTGGTTCAAATGAAGCTGGAGTTTTCTTTGTAATGTCGTTAGGAATTTCATTTAGGGAATATCCAATAGCAAGCTTGGTGGCAATCTTGGCAATGGGAAAACCAGTTGCCTTTGAGGCAAGCGCGCTACTTCTTGAAACCCTTGGGTTCATTTCAATCACAACTACCCGACCATTGGCTGGATTTATCGCGAACTGAATGTTGCAACCACCGGTGGCCACTCCCACCTCACGAATAATGGCAATGCTTAAGTTTCGTAGATTCTGGAATTCAACATCTGTAAGAGTTAACGCTGGAGCAACAGTAATTGAATCTCCTGTGTGGACTCCCATGGGATCGATATTTTCAATGCTGCATACAATCACTACATTGTCATGATTATCACGCATAACCTCTAATTCATACTCTTTCCAACCGATAATTGACTCTTCAAGTAGAACTTCATTAACAGGACTAAAACGCAAACCCGCGCCAGCGATAAGCTCTAATTCATCTTTGCTAAAAGCAATTCCACTACCAAGTCCTCCCATAGTGAAAGATGGTCTAACTACCACAGGATAATTGAGCTCATTTGCTGCTTTGAAGCAATCATCCAAACTATGACAAATGATTGATTTTGCAGACTCTCCTCCAATTTTTGCAACGATTGCCCTAAATTCCTCTCGATTCTCACCCCGCCTAATGGCTGCGACATCTGCGCCAATTAGCTTTGTTTTGTATTTCTCTAATATTCCATTCTCATGGAGAGTTATCGCAGCATTTAGGGCTGTTTGTCCGCCAAGAGTTGCCAGGATTGCATCTGGGCGCTCCTTAGCGATAACTTGTTCAAGAAAATCTAAAGTAATGGGTTCAATATAGGTTGCGTCTGCAAATTCTGGATCAGTCATAATCGTGGCTGGATTCGAATTCACCAAAATTACTCTTATGCCCTCTGCCTTTAAAACGCGGCAGGCTTGAGTTCCAGAATAATCAAATTCGCAGGCCTGGCCGATAACAATTGGACCACTACCGATTACCAAGACACTCTTAATCGATTTATCTAGAGGCATGTTTGCCTAACATCTCAACAAACTGATCAAAGAGATAATTGGCATCGTGAGGACCGGCGGCAGCCTCTGGGTGATATTGAACCGAGAAGGCTGGTTTATCTAGAAGCTTTAGTCCTTCAACAACAGAATCATTTAGACATATGTGAGTCACCATTCCAGGGCCATAAACTGTTGAAAAGATCCCCTCTAGTGGGGCTTCAACGGCAAAACCATGATTCTGCGCAGTGATCTCCACTTTATTACTTTCAACATTTAGCACTGGTTGATTAATACCGCGATGGCCAAATCGCAGTTTATAGGTATCAAAACCTAAAGCCCTTCCAAGTATTTGATGTCCGAAACAGATGCCAAAAATGGGGAGTGATGCATCAAGGGTAGATCGAACTAGCGCCACTATTGAATTCATCGTTGCTGGATCTCCCGGACCGTTTGAGAGAAAGAGCCCATCAAACCCACCGGCCTCAACATCTTCAAAAGTTATCGTTGCAGGCATTAAGTGAACTTCAATTCCGCGCGAAGCCATATTTCGAGGAGTTGCAGATTTAATTCCCAGATCAATTGCTGCAACTTTAAACTTTCTCTCTCCAAGTGCAGGAATGATCTCAACTTTTTCAACCGTGACCTCTTCGGCAAGAAATGCCCCAGCCATCTCCTGCGCACTCCTTACCTTTACAACCATCTCTTCTCTTGATAGTTCGCTACCTGAGAAGATGCCAACTCTCATCGCTCCTCGCTCGCGCAAATGAAGAGTTAAAGCTCTCGTATCAATTCCCCTAATTCCCACGACGCCATTTGAAATTAAGTCATCTTCTAAACTTCGCTCTGAACGCCAATTTGAAACTCTTGGAGAGGAATTTCTCACCACAAATCCACTTACCCAGATTTTTCTCGATTCTTCATCTCGAGTGTTCATTCCAGTATTGCCAATATGCGGAGCGGTCATGATCACAACCTGGCGGTGATAACTCGGATCGGTCAGCGTTTCTTGATATCCCGTCATTCCAGTTGAGAAGACAGCCTCACCAAAGGTCTCGCCCTTGCAAGCCCAAGACTCTCCTTCAAAGATACGGCCATCATCTAGAACTAGATACGCCGTCATCTAATTTGAGTTCCTTTCATAGACCAGCGCGCCATTATGGAATGTCTTAGTGATAACCCCCGGCAAGACCATGCCATCAAAGGGTGTGTTTTTGCTCTTAGAGGCAAGCTTGAGTCGTTCAACTTTCCATTTCGAATCTAGATCAACGAGTGTGAAATTAGCTCCTACTCCAACTGACATTGACCCATGGCCTTGGTATCGCCCTATTTGCGCTGGAATCTTTGACATGCGATCTACTAATTGAGCAAGTGTTAGAAGCTTCGTCTCAACCATAGCCAGGTATGCAATTGAAAAAGCAGTCTCAAGGCCAACCATGCCAAATGCTGCGGCGCTCCATTCGCAATCTTTTGATTCGTGAGGATGAGGCGCATGATCCGTTGCAATTATGTCGATTATTCCATCTGCCAGGCCTTCACGCAGTGCTTGCACATCATCTTTAGTCCTAAGCGGGGGATTTACTTTATAGACCGGGTCATAGCTCTCTGCTAATTCATCGGTTAAGAGAAGATGATGTGGCGTCACTTCAGCGGTAACTTTTATCCCACGCTTTTTTGCAGTTCTTATAATCTCAACCCCACCTGCAGTCGTGAGGTGACAAATATGTAGGCGAGAGTCAACATGCTCTGCAAGTAACACATCTCGGGCAATGATCGCTTCTTCGGCAACGGCGGGCCAGCCTTTTAAACCAAGGCGCGCTGAGATCTCGCCTTCATTCATCTGTGAATCCTGGGTTAGCCTAGGATCTTGTGCGTGCTGAGCAATAATTCCATCAAAGGTCTTTACATATTCAAGAGCTCTTCGCATTACCAAAGCATCAGAGACGCAATGTCCGTCATCACTGAAGATTCGAACCCCCGCCTCTGATTGATTCATGGCGGATAGCTCTGCAAGCTGCTCTCCGCCTTGACCCACAGTGACCGCTCCTATTGGAAACACATCACAAATCCCATGGTGCTTACCTAAACGATAAACCTGCTCGACAACACCAGCTGTATCAGCAACTGGCAGAGTGTTGGGCATAGCAGAAATTGCTGTAAATCCTCCGGTTGCCGCTGCCATTGAACCCGTTAACACTGTCTCGGCATCTTCTCTGCCGGGCTCTCGCAAGTGAGTATGAAGATCCACAAAACCTGGCAGGATCATTAAACCTTTGGCATCAATTTCCTTAGCGCTACTTGATGAGTCACTTTCGTTGACGAATTTGCCATTGGAAACAAAGTAATTACCTACCTTCCCATTTGAATCTTTAGCTCCCTTTATCCGATAGGAATTCACATACTCTCCCCACTACTTGCAAGCTCTTTGAAAGTTGCTCCTCCGAGAAGGAGATAGAGAACTGCCATTCGAACACTAACCCCATTAGCGACTTGCTCCACGATCACCGAGCGCTGCGAATCAGCCGATTCAGCTGAAATCTCAAGACCTCTATTCATCGGACCAGGATGCATAACTATCGATTTAGCTTTCATCTGTTTCATCCGCTCTGAATTAAGGCCATATCCTCTGGCATATTCCCTCTCGGTTGGAAAATAAAGATCGCTCATTCGCTCCTTTTGCACGCGAAGCGCCATTACAACATCGAGAGATTTAATCTCGTCATCGAGTGAATAGCTAACCCCTACTTGCCAATCAGAGACACCTACAGGAATTAGAGTTGGCGGAGCAATCAAAACTACCTCAGCGCCAAGTTTCTTAAGCAGCAGAATATTGCTTCTCGCAACTCTTGAATGAAGAATATCTCCGATGATGCCAACTTTTACCCCTGACAAATCGCCTTTATTCGACTTGAGATGGCGACGGATAGTAAAAGCGTCGAGAAGAGCTTGGGTGGGATGTTCATGAGTTCCATCTCCAGCATTAATTACCACTCCCTTCATCCACTCTTGCTTTGCTAATTGATGAGCAGCTCCTGATGCGCCATGGCGAATAACGACTGCATCTGCCCCCATTGCTTGAAGAGTAAGAGCAGTGTCTTTAAGGCTCTCGCCTTTACTAACACTTGATCCCTTAGCGGCAAAGTTGATTACATCTGCTGAAAGGCGTTTAGCTGCTGCTTCGAATGAAATTCTCGTTCGAGTTGAGTCTTCAAAGAACAGATTGACAACAGTTCTTCCTCGAAGAGTTGGAAATTTCTTGACTGCCCCTTCAGAAAGGCGGGCAAGTTCAGATGCGGTATCTAGAATCTCTATAGCTTGATCTTTACTCAAATCTGAAATCGAAAGTAGATGTTTCATTGGGATCTGCCTTCGATAAGTACTTCATCAAGTGAGTCAATTTCAGTTAAATGCACCCTAACTGACTCTTCCTTAGCGGTCGGAATATTCTTTCCAACAAAATCTGCTCTTATCGGAAGTTCTCTATGCCCGCGATCAATGAGAACAGCCAGTTGCACGCTCTTTGGTCGACCAAGTTCATTCAAGGCATCAAGGGCTGCGCGAATCGTTCTGCCGGAGTAGAAAACATCATCTATCAGGACAACATCTTTTCCATCAATACTTCCACCTGGAATGCTGGTTGGAAGCAGAGTTCTTGGTGCTTTTAGGCGCAGATCATCTCGATACATTGTTATATCAAGGGTGCCGCTTTCTAGTTCCGTTTTTTCAATTTCAGAGATGGCGCCTGCAATACGTCTACTTAAATATGCTCCTCTGGTTGGAATGCCAAGAAGAAGTAGATTTTCTGAACCATGGTTCTTTTCAAGAATTTCATGAGAAATGCGACGTAGCGCGCGGGAGATTTCACCGCTATTTAAAACAACGCTCATTACTACTCCTTCGCCGCCTCACAGGACGGATCGTTAAAGGTTGGCGAATACTAGCATGTGCTGGATTGGCTCCTGAAATCTGTGGAAAAGCCAGAGGGGCTCTCTGGTTATTGGCTTATTTTGACCCAATGACAACACCTTTAGAGATATCGAAAAGACTGAGACAAATCAGGAAGCAACAGCACTTAACTCTCAAACAGGTTGAAATACGTTCAAGAGGAAAGTGGAAAGCAGTTGTAATCGGTTCCTATGAGCGGGGTACTAGGTCACTGAGTATTTCAAAGGCCAAATCCCTCTGTGAGTTTTATGGAGTTCCGCTATCAGCTCTCTTTCAAAGTGAAGGCATTAAGCACGCACTACAGTCCGAAGGAGCTCTACGTATCGATCTAAGAGCCTTAAGGAGCAGGCTTGCAGAAAATGATCCACTAATTGCCCAGCTCCACAATCTTTTATCCTTTATCGCAAGGAGGCGAGATGATTGGAATGGAGAGATTATGAGTGTTCGCTTGCAAGATAATGAGGTGCTAGGGCTTTTGGTTCAAAAGGAGCCAGGCGAGCTAAGAAAAGCTCTAGAAATAAGAGAGTTGCTCTTTAAAGCACAAGGTCAGGTTTAATTTCCAGGATTTTGCTCAATACTCCATTTACATACTTACTTGAATCCTCGGTGGAAAAGTTAGTTGCAAGCTCCAGTGCCTCGCTGATAGCCACTGCTTCAGGCACTGACTTAGACCAAAGTAGCTCGAAGATGGAAAGACGAAGGATGTTCCTATCAAGAACCGGCATCCGGTCCATGTCCCAGCCTTGAGCATAAGTTGCAATTAACTCATCAATTTTTCGCCTATTTAACTCAATTCCATCGATTAACTCTTTTGTGAATTCTCTAGC
The DNA here is from genome assembly GCA_005777515.1 of Actinomycetota bacterium. Classification (GTDB taxonomy): domain Bacteria; phylum Actinomycetota; class Actinomycetes; order Nanopelagicales; family Nanopelagicaceae; genus MAG-120802. The sequence continues at coordinate 7,941 of SXMA01000140.1, forward strand.
CTCATACTCCATCTCTGTGACTCTCTTGAGGAGTAGATTCGCTGCGCTACTTTTTCTGATATCACTTTCATAGAGCAGATCTAGAGCGGCTTTTCGGGCCTTGGAGCGGCTGCTCACTTAGTTTGCGCGCCCGAGATAATCACCGTTGCGGGTATCGACTAAAACAACTTCATCTTGCTTAATAAAGAGAGGAACTTGAATTGTGATTCCTGTTTCAAGGGTGGCTGGTTTAGATCCTGCAGATGAACGATCTCCTTGTAAGCCTGGTTCGGTGTAGGTAATCTTAAGCGGGACATTTGCTGGCAGTTCGACATAGAGAGGATTTCCCTCGTGTACAGCAACTATCGCCTCCGTGTTTTCAAGCATGTAATTTGCCGCATCCCCTACCGTCTCAGATGAGATGGTCATCTGGTCGTAGGTGCTGGAATCCATAAAGACAAAACCAGCCTGATCTTTATAGAGAAATTGCATATCACGCTTCTCAAGAATTGCTACATCCACTTTAACTCCGGCATTGAATGTCTTTTCAACTACTTTTCCTGAAAGGACATTTTTAAGCTTAGTTCGAACGAATGCTGGACCCTTACCTGGTTTCACGTGCTGAAATTCAACAACGCTCCAGAGCTGACCTTCTATATCTAGGGTCATTCCGTTCTTAAGATCGTTCGTGGTAGCCATAGCGGCGAAGATTACCTTTTAAATCTCTATTTAACTAATTTACTCAGCGCAGCAAAGGCAAGGCGATATGAATCAAGGCCAAAGCCCGCGATGCTGCCTTGGACAACCCCTGCAATTACCGAGGTATGGCGAAACTCCTCTCGAGATAACGGATTACTCAAATGAACTTCAATGCAAGGTGCTTTAAGCATCACTACTGCATCACGTATTGCATAAGAATAGTGCGTAAAAGCCGCAGGATTAAAGATTACTGGAGTTTTACTATCCGCAGCTGCATGGAGCCAGCCAATCAACTCTGATTCATCATTACTCTGCTTTACTTCAACATCAAAATTGAACTCTTTAGCTCCTTGACGGCAAATCTGCTCGATATCAGAGTAAGAGATATCTCCGTAATAAGATTTTTCACGAAGATCTAGTCGAGAAAGATTAGGTCCGTTGAGCACTATTACTTTTGTCAGGCTCATCTACTCTCCAATACTTTCTAGGAAACTCTTCTCCAGCTGCTGATCTGTAATACCTTCAGCTCTTGTTGGCGTTCCCAGAGCGCTCAAGGTAACAAAGCGAATTCTACCCCCACGCACCTTCTTGTCATTGCGCATAATCTCGAGTAGTTCAGGCCATGAGCCATTTGGGTATTTGGCATTAAGTCCTAGGGTATCTAGAACCTGATTCTGCCTATCAAGATCTTTGGCAGGAAGTCCAGAGAATTCAAACGATAGTTGAGCCGCAAATCGCAAACCCAGAGCTATCGCTTCACCATGACGAAGCGAGTATTTAGAATGTTTCTCAATTGCATGGCCCAAAGTGTGGCCGTAATTCAAAATCTCACGAAGGCTTGATTCCCTAAAGTCATCACTGACAACTTTTGCTTTTACTGCGATAGATCTATAAATGAGCCCCGCCAAATTCTTCTTCCAGTTTTCGTCTATTAAACCAAGTATCTCGGTATCATCAATAAAGCCACATTTAGCAACTTCTGCCATTCCTGCCTTGAGATCACGTTCAGAGAGTGAATTGAGGAAATTCTGATCAATTAAAACAGCACTTGGTGAGTGAAAGGCCCCAATGAGATTCTTTCCTGCATCCAGATTTAATCCGGTTTTTCCTCCAATAGCTGCATCGACCATTCCGGCAAGTGAAGTGGGGATGGCGATCCAATCAACACCGCGTTGATATGAAGCGGCAACAAAACCTGCTAAATCAGTGGTCGCTCCTCCGCCAAAACCAACAATGAGGCAGTTTCTATCAAGTTTGGCAGCAGCGATCTTTTCAGTTACCTGGTTAAAGGACTGAATACTCTTCTGCCCCTCCCCATCCTCCACTTCAATCAAGAGACAATGCGAAGGAAAAGCTGCTCCGAAACTGACTGAAATAGATTTAGGAGTAATAAGCACTACGTCTCGGTTTTGGGTTAGTGTAGATAGATCTCTCCAAACATCCTCTGTAAAGCTAATCTCATAGCGCTTTTCGGCATTAACAGTTATCGGTTTCATAGCGCCAACTCTTTTACTATCTCTTCAACAACTTCAACAGGTTTCTTGTTATCAGTTGAAACTCTAGCCTTGGCAAGTGCTTCATAGGTTGAACGGCGCTTTTCCATCAAAGCAATCCATTGCTGTCTGGGATTTCCAAGAAGTAAAGGGCGATCTCGATTAAAGCCTACTCTTGGTGCTGCATTAGAGATTGAAACATCGAGAAAAACAACATTTGCCATTAGCGATAACCTCTTGGACACTTCAAGATCCATAACCGAACCTCCGCCGAGTGCGATTACGCCATCTTGGTTCTCAATCAAATCAATCACCACAGCGCTCTCCATTTCCCTGAACGCGGGTTCTCCATCAATTATGAAGATCTCGGAAATACTCTTTCCA
>SXMA01000141.1 GCA_005777515.1 Actinomycetota bacterium
GAGGCAAATGAATTGGCGGCAGGAAGAGTTGCTGAGATATTTAAGGTTGTAAGTACTGATTAACTCATTTACATTGAGTAAAGCACTATTGTGACTAGAAGCCCCAAAGAATTCTCTTTGGGGCTTATCTCTGTAACCCTTTAAGGGGAGAGCACGCTGACTATGCGAGCAAAGAATACCATCAAGCATTTTTCCACAATTCAATTCCGCAAGAAAAAATCTAGAAACAGATAAACATATCGTTGATTCTGCGCGTCACTGTAGCTCAGGGGATAGAGCGGCACACTGACTATGTTGCAGGTCGCGAGTTCAATTCTCGTCAGTGACGCGCACTTGAGGTGGCTTTAAGGTTAGTCGCTTAGAGCCACTTCAATTCTCAAACGTACACTCAAGAATTACTAGTTATAGCTCTTTCAATCCCAATTGTTCGAAGTGGAGCTCCATCCACTCCTCCATTTTTTACTCCACCTTGAGCAATGTATTTAACAATCTCAAGCCCTGAAACTATTTTTCCCCAAAGGGTGTAATTCGGTCCTAGGGTGGTATTTTTGTAAACTAGAAAAAATTGGGAGCCATTGGAATTTGGTCCCGAATTGGCCATAGCCACGCTTCCCTCTGGATAGTTACTTTCAGAAGCTGCCGGCAGATTCTCATCACGATATCTAAATGTTGGTCCGCCCGAACCAGTGGCAGTTGGATCACCGCATTGGAGAACAAAAATTCCCTCTGTGGTTAATCGGTGGCAAAGTGTTTTATCGAAATATCCGCCTCTGGCTAACTGCGACATCACAGTAATGGTTACTGGAGCAGCTTTTGCAAAGGTTTCAATAACAATGGTTCCACAATTAGTTTGAAGCTTTAAGTATTTTGGAGCTCTCTTGAGAAGACTTTCTGGAGCAGAGACCCGCATGGGAGATTGAGCTAATGCTTTAGTTACTTTGCAGCTCACTTTCTTCTCTGGAGCGGCTACCTGTATTTCTTTACTATCAGCGCTTACTGGGGCAATTGGAATTAAAAGCGCAGCAGAAAGTAGAGCGATAACAGTTACTTTGCTCTTACTTCTCACTCTTCCTACTCCCACTCAATAGTTCCTGGCGGCTTGGAAGTTATATCAAGTACTACTCGATTAACTTCACTAACTTCATTTGTAATGCGATTTGAGATTTTAGCAAGTACTTCATAAGGCACTCGCGACCAATCTGCCGTCATCGCATCCTCACTTGATACCGGGCGAAGGACTATGGGATGGCCATAACTTCTGCCATCTCCTTGAACTCCTACACTGCGTACATCAGCGAGTAATACCACTGGAGATTGCCAGATCACTTGATCTAGGCCTGCTAAGTGTAATTCTTCTCTGGCGATTAAGTCGGCCTGGCGCAAAACTCTAAGTCTTTCTTCAGTAACTTCACCGACAATACGAATTGCTAGGCCTGGACCTGGGAATGGTTGGCGCCAGATAATCTGATCTGGCAAGCCCAGAGCGAGTCCAACTTGGCGAACTTCATCCTTAAAGAGAGTGCGAAGTGGTTCAATCAATTTGAAATCTAGATCATCTGGAAGGCCCCCCACATTATGGTGAGACTTAATGTTTGCAGTGCCACTTCCGCCGCCTGATTCGACAACATCTGGATATAGCGTGCCTTGAACTAAAAACTCTATTTTGCTATCTGCTGATAGCTTTTTAGCAGCATCTTCAAAGACGCGGATAAATTCTCTGCCAATTATCTTTCTTTTTTCCTCAGGATCTTTTACGCCTTTAAGAGCATCGAGAAACCGCTTCTTTGCATCGACAACCATAAGTTTAACCCCAGTTGCAGCCACAAAATCTTTTTCCACTTGCTCAGCCTCGCCCTGCCTAAGAAGGCCATGATCAACAAATACGCAGGTTAACTGCCCTGCGATAGCTTTTTGAACAAGTGCTGCAGCAACGGCTGAATCAACCCCACCAGAGAGGCCGCAGATAACTCGTTTGTTCCCAACTTGAGATTTAATATTAATGATCTCATTTTCTACAATATTTTCAGAGGTCCATGTTGGCTTGCATTTAACAATATCTATTAGCCATTTGCGCAGAATCTCCTGCCCATTTTCGCTATGAAGAACCTCTGGATGAAATTGCACTCCAGCTAACCTTCCATCGCCACTTTCAAAGGCGGCAACCGAGGTTGAAGCGCTGCTTCCTATTGCTTTAAAGCCCTGCGGAGCCTTAGTGACGCTATCGCCATGGCTCATCCAGACATTAAATGACGATCCAAGGCCTGAAAATAACTTTGCTGAAGTATCGCAGTTAAATGCAGTTCTGCCATATTCACTCAAGCCCGTCTTTGCAACCTCGCCTCCAAGTAATTGCGCCATAACTTGAAAGCCATAACAGATACCAAAGATCGGAATGTTCTGCTCAAACAAAGCCCGATCTATTAGAGGCGCATCATCAACATAAACCGATGATGGACCTCCTGAGAGAATTATCGCTCTGGGATTTCTTGCAAGTATCTCCTCAAGTGAACTCTTATGAGAAATAATCTCGCTATAAACCCCAGCTTGACGCACTCTGCGGGCAATCAACTGGGCATATTGCGCGCCAAAATCAATTACTAAGACATGATTATTGCTCTGCACTAGCTCGCCTTTTTATGCTCTATTTAGAACTATCTCAACTCTCTGGAACTCTTTTAAGTCAGAGTAGCCAGAGGTTGCCATCGCCCTGCGTAGTGCGCCAAATAGATTCATACTGCCATCAGCTGAGTGCGATGGTCCAAGCAAAATCTCCTCCAAAGATCCAGAACTTCCAACATAAACTCTTGTGCCACGAGGAAGTTCGTTGTGATGCGCCTCTGGCCCCCAATGCCAACCTCTTCCCGGAGCTGACTCTGCTCTAGCTAGTGGAGAGCCCAGCATCACTGCATCTGCGCCGCAGGCAATTGCTTTTGCAATGTCGCCACTTTTTCCAACTGAGCCATCAGCAATTACATGAACATATCGCCCGCCAGATTCATCTAAATACTCTCGTCTTGCAGCAGCAACATCAGCAACAGCTGTTGCCATGGGAACAGAGATTCCAAGAACTTGGCGAGTGGTATGAGCTGCTCCCCCGCCAAAACCAACTAAAACTCCAGCTGCTCCTGCTCTCATCAAGTGAAGCGCGCTCTGCGAGGTTGCACATCCACCAACTATTACCGGCACATCTAGCTCATAGATAAACTTCTTTAGATTCAGCGCCTCATTAGTTTTTGAAACATGTTCTGCGCTCACCGTCGTTCCGCGAATGACAAAGATATCAACGCCGGCATCTATTACTGTCTTATGAAACTGCGCTGTGCGCTGGGGCGAGAGCGCTGCAGCAACACAGACACCTGCAGCTCTTATCTCTGCAAGGCGTTCTTTAATTAACTCGGCTCTAATGGGGGCTTGATAGAGCTCCTGCATACGTCTTGTTGCCTGCTCTGCTGGAATAGATGAAATCTCACCTAGTTGGATTTTAGGATTTTCATACCTACTCCATAGCCCTTCAAGATTTAGTACTCCAAGGCCGCCTAATTTTCCAATAGCGATAGCGCTCTCTGGCGAGACTACCGAATCC
>SXMA01000033.1 GCA_005777515.1 Actinomycetota bacterium
ATCAGAGGTTGGACGAACTTGAGAGATTGGTGAATTGATGTTTCTTCCTTTTGCAAGACCAGCAATTATTCTCATTTAGCGTTTCTCCAAATAGGCAGCTCGTTCTTCTTGTCTTAACTTCTCAACTGCTTTAGCAAGTTCTGGGTTTGCAGAAAGCGTTGGATCTTGACTGAGCAGATTCTCCGCTACCAGGCGCGCTTGAGCAATTAATTCCTCATCCCTAATAACTCTTAGAAGCCTTAAGTGTGATCTTGCTCCAGATTGAGCGCTTCCCAAGACATCGCCCTCACTACGCTCTTGTAAATCAAGGCGACTAAGTTCAAAGCCATCTGTTGTTGCAGCAACTGCCTTTAACCTGGCCATTGCAGGTGAATCCTCGCCAGCAGAAGTGACAAATAAACAGAGACCGGGAGAAACACCGCGGCCAATACGACCACGGAGCTGATGAAGTTGTGATACCCCAAATCTTTCTGCATTCATAATTATCATCATCGTGGCATTTGCAACATCAACGCCAACTTCAATCACAGTTGTAGTAACTAAAACATCTAACTCATGCCGTACAAAGGCTTGCATTACCGCCTCTTTCTCCTCGGAAGATAGGCGACCATGGAGCTTTCCCACTCTTAAATCTTTCATTACATCAGCTGTGAGCATGGGATAAAGCTCTTCAACTGAGCTCATTGCAAGCTTTAGCGAAGAACTATCCTCATCATCTATTAGATTCTTTGCAAGAATTAATTCATCTGGTGTAAGCCCAAATCTCTGCAGATCTGATTCATCATCTGCTGAGATTCTAGGAGCAACTACATAGACCTGACTTGTATTACTAACTTCTTCGCAAGCTCTCTGCCATGCTCGAGTTAGATGCTCTGGTTTACTAGATTGTGAAACAACATGAGAGGTGATGGGAGATCTACCAAGTGGCATATCTTTAAGAGTTGATACATCTAAATCTCCAAAGATTGTCATAGCCACTGTTCTTGGTATTGGAGTTGCTGTCATAACTAGGACATGGGCTGGTTCTCTAGCCTTATCTCGAAGCGCATCTCGCTGCTCGACACCAAATCGATGTTGCTCATCAATGACAATAAGTCCAAGATCTTTAAAATTCACACTCTCGCCCAATAGTGCATGGGTTCCTATTGTTATTCCTGCTTGACCAGATGAAATTGCTGAAAGCACTTCTCGTCGCTGCGCAGCTGGAGTGGATCCAGTCAGAAGACGAACCTGTATGCCACTTTTATCCCCACCTATCATTCCTGCCTCAGCTAAATCTTTAAGTAGGGATAAAAAGTTTCGATAGTGCTGCTGGGCTAATACTTCAGTGGGCGCAAGAAGAGCGGCCTGTCCACCAGAGTCAACGACTGCGAGCATTGCGCGTAGCGCAATGATAGTTTTTCCAGAACCTACATCTCCTTGCAAGAGACGATACATCGGGTGATCGCTAGAGAGATCTTTAACTATCTCGCTCCAAACTTGCCTCTGTCCTGCAGTTAGTTCAAAGGGAAGTCGCTTATCAAAAGCAGCCAATACTCCATCGTTTCTTGGTGCGCGCGATGTTGTCTTCGCTGCTCTTACTTCATATCTTCGCAAGACTAAAAATAACTGCATTAAAAGCGCCTCATCAAAGGTCAGGCGCTGCCGCGCCAACTCTGCGCCCTCAGCGCTATCTGGCTGATGAACTTGCCTGAAGGCCTCGGAAATCTTTGGATAATTAAATTCAAAAAGTATCTCTTGCGGTAAGTACTCTGCGATTTCATCTAGTCCATCAAGTGCTAAGCGAACGCATTTGGCAATTTTCCACGAGGGCATCTTGGCTGTTGCTGGATATACCGGAAGAAACTTTCCAGCAAAGTCACCAATTGCCTGGTCCACGTCATCACCTTCAGGAATAAGTAAGTAATCTGGATGAGCTAATTGACGTTTTCCTTTAAACAATCCAACCTTTCCCGCAAACAAACCCTGTCTTCCAGGGCGCAATTCTTTCTCGCGCCAAGCTTGATTAAAGAAAGTTAACGTTAATTTTGCTCGTCCATCAGTTACTACTGTTTCAAGAATTGCACTCTTCCTGCCTGGAATTCTCTTGACCTTGCTACTTTCAACCTTGGCAAAGATTGTTACCTCCTCGCCTTCAATCAAGCTTTCAATATCGGTAAGTTCGCCGCGTATTACATATCTTCTGGGATAGTGACGCAGAAGATCTGAGATAGTTTTAAGGCCTAAATTCTCATCCAATACCTCGGCTGTTCTATCACCAAGTATTGAAAGCAGTGATGAATCCAGACTTGCCATGCTTCATTCTCTCAGGTGGCGGTGATAAGCCTTAGGCGCGCTCTGCTCGCCAAGTGGGAAATTTCTCGCATAGATTGGGCGGTAATTGGCGAAAGTAGCGCCTTTGCGGCTAATCTTGCGCCCGCAACTAACCAAGCTCAATCAAGGGCAAATTCAAGGAGTAGTAACGTGGCAGCTGTATGCGATATCTGTGGCAAGGGACCAAGCTTTGGTAACAATGTCTCTCACTCAAAGCGCCGTACTCGCCGCCGTTGGAATCCAAATATTCAGAGAGTTCGCACTCTCATTAACGGTTATTCCAAGCGCAAGAACGTCTGCACCTCCTGCCTAAAGGCTGGAAAAGTTCTCCGCTAATTGATTTGGCCTACCAACTATGTTGGTAGCCGCCCGTAGTTTTTGTTCTCACTCCATCTAGATACAGTCCATCACCTTTTATTACTTGCCCGATTTCAAGAAATCCAAAATCTTGAGCATCGCTAGTGGCAAGAAGCAAGTGATCCTCTCCCCCAGATAAAGCGCTTTCAAGGGCGCTCTCTCTAGATCCGCTCGCACTTTCAAGTTCGCTAAATTCTGGAGTATTAATTAGCGCTTCAACTCTTATATCTATTCCAACTCCGCTTGCTGCAGCAATGCGAGATGCATCAATGACAAGTCCGTCACTAGTATCTATGGCAGATGATAAGTACTCATAACTCCTTTGATATTTCTCGTAATCTAAATCAGGTGCTAGATGAGCCAAGCGCGCTCTATTTGCCGCAGGGCTCTGATTATCACTTGAACTCTTTAACAGCGAGAGACCGGCTTGCGAAAATCCTGGAAGATTTGAAATAAAGAGCCTTTCTCCAACTTTCGCCCCGCTTCGAAGTATTGGTCTTGCAACTCTTCCAATTGCGCTAATGGAGATTACAACTTCATTTGATCTACTTAAGTCTCCGCCAATTACTTTAACGCCCACTCTCTGGCACTCGGTTTTAATGCCCTTAGCTAACTCCAGCACCTGGCCTGAAAAACTTGGAGGAAATGCTAAAGCCACTAAGAAGTATTCTGGCCAGCCACCCATAGCGCAGATATCTGCCAAGTTTGCAGCGCTAACTTTTCGACCAACTTGCATAGCGCTGCTCCAGGCAAAGTTAAAGTGAATTCCCTCAACTGCCATATCGCTAGCAAGAACGGTGAGTTCGCTTCGCGGGCCAAGAACTGCGCCATCATCGCCATTTCCAACGATCAGAGCTGAATCGCTCTGGCCATAATCAAAGATAGCGCGCACATTCTTTAGTACTTCATCTTCGCGCAAGGCCCACTCCCTTAAGAATTAATACTTACGCAGGTTAGCCTAAATGCGCTAACCTCTCACCACATAACAAGTGTGAGATAAAGAGTGGGCAGTCCAACGGGGCGACTCAGGCTAAAATCTTCATTAAAAGGATGGTTAACGATGTCGATCCAGGCATATATCTTGATTCAGACTGAAGTAGGCAAGGCAGCCAGCGTAACTAAGGCTGTTAATGCCATAGCTGGAGTAACTATTGCCGAGAGCGTCACCGGCCCTTATGACGTGATCATGAGAGCTGAAGCATCAAGTATGGAGGATCTGGGAAGAAGCATTCTTGCAAAAGTTCAGGCAGTTCCTGGAATTACTAGAACACTAACCTGCCCGGTTGCAGTACTTTAAAGAACTATCTAGCGAATTACGTTTCGCTTTCTACTTAACGCGCTCTCAAGCAAAATTGTAATTATCTGGCTATAGCTCTTGCCCGTCTTCTGCCAGAGCGCTGGAAAAACTGAAGTTGGAGTAAATCCTGGCATTGTATTTAGCTCATTGATAATAATCTGATTATCATCACTTAAAAAGAAATCCACTCTTGCTAGCCCTTCACAGCCAAGAGCTTCAAAGGCAGTAATGGCCGCTTGGCTTATAGCGCTCGCAATTGGCTCTGGAAGATTTGCTGGAATATCAAAGGTGGTTGAGCCATCTATGTATTTGGCATCAAAGTCATAGAACTCATGGGGCGGATGAACTCTTACCTCACCCAAAACAGATGCTGTTGCAACTGAATCGATCTGGAGCACTGCGCACTCGATCTCGCGACCAACCACAGCTGCTTCAACTAAAACTCTAGGGTCATAATTGAAAGCATCTTTTAGAGCTGCGCTTATCCCCGACTCATCTTTCACTTTCGAAGTTCCCCGACTGGAACCACTTCGAGCCGGCTTAATAAAGATTGGAAAACCTAGCGCTCTAATCTTTGCGATCTCAAGGTCTTTTGACTTATTCCAATTATCTCTATGGATCGTAATTCCATCGGCAACTTTTAGGCCAAAGTCTGCATAAATTGGCTTAGCAAAACTCTTATCCATAGCAACAGCTGAGGCCAAAACCCCAGAGCCAACATAAGCAATTCCCGCCATCTCAAATAAACCTTGAATCGTTCCATCTTCGCCATAGGCCCCGTGTAGAAGTGGAAAGACCAGATCAATTCCTAAGTCATTGCCCTTACTATCTTTAATGCCATGAACATCAACTACTAACTTCTCGCCCTGTTCTGGAACATAGGAGAGTCCATCTCTTCCCTTTTCAAAGTCACTCTCGCGCATATCAATCCAAGTGCCGCTTTGGGTGATGCCAATTAGTATTGGCTCAAACTTTGACTTGTCAATTGCAGCTAATACGCCGTTTGCAGAGATGCAAGAGATTGGATGTTCACTACTTTGTCCACCTGCGACTATTGCCACGCGTATTTTCTTCATACGTGATCAATCTCCGCTCCGGTTTGAATCTTCATTAAGTTAAGAAACGCCTGCTGTGGGCTAATCTTACTTGTAACCACATCGCAGACAGCTTCCATTATCGGGGCTTCCACTCCAACTAGATGAGCAAGCTCAACAAGAGCCTGGGCAGTAGTTAACCCCTCTGCAGTTGATGAGATTGCTCTCTGGGCTTGCTCCACTGAACCACTTCTTCCTAAAGCCTCACCGAATGTGCGATTGCGAGATAGCGGAGACCCACATGTTGCTAAGAGATCTCCAACTCCTGCAAGTCCAACAAAGGTAAGTGGCTGCGCTCCTCTAGCAAGTGCTAGGCGCGTTAGCTCATTTAATCCTCTGGTGATAACAAGTGCTTGGGTATTTTCGCCAAATCCCATTCCAATTGACATGCCAACTGCAATTGCAATTACGTTTTTAGTAGCGCTTGCTAATTCACAACCAATGACATCATTTGAGGTATAGACACGAAAGTATGGCGCGCTAAATGCCTTTGAAGTTAACTCTGCTAATTTCTGATTAGTCGATGCAGCAACTGCTCCAGCAGGCTGTCTTAAAATAACTTCGCGAGCCAGATTGGGTCCAGTTAGCACGGCGATACTTGATTCATCTCGCCCCAAGACTTGGCAGATAACCTCGCTCATACGAAGTTGAGTTGAGATCTCAATGCCTTTAAGCGTTGAAACAATTGCAATATCAGGGCCAATTAGGCCCTTCCAGAGCTCTAAGTTTTGCCGTAGAGATTGGGAGGGGATAGCAAGAACAAGGAGCTGGGCCTGATCTAAAGCAGCTTTGATTTCAGATGTGGCATAAATCGCCTCAGGCAAGAGATGCTCTCCGAGTGCGCTCTGATTTTGATGTCTTGAATTAATCTGGGCTACTACCTCTTTATTTCTTCCCCAGATAACTACTTCGTTTCCAGCATCGGTAAGAACCTGGGCCAAGGTGCTTCCCCATTGACCGGAGCCAAGAACTGCTATCTTCACTGGCTCTTAGCCTTCTTTGCTTTCTTGAAATTACCAATTCTTGGAAGATCTGAGCTTTTAGGATCAAAGCGAATTGCGGGAGCTTTCTGCCCTCTTAATGTTTCAAGTAGTTCGGTTATCCGATCCATGATGTGATCTGCCGCTTGCTCTACTGCCTCTAAGTCATCACTCTTTCCCTGCCAGGTGGAGAGATCAACTACAGGCCCCATGAGAATTGAAACTTCACTTCTAGGAAAAAGTCTTAACCTCTTACTATATGGCGGCAAAACTTTCTCTGGCCCCCAAGATGCACATGGAATTACAGGCGCTCCCGTAATGAGTGCAAGACGAGCAACTCCAGTCTTAGCTTTCATTGGCCATAAATTCTCATCACGAGTCAGCGTTCCTTCAGGATAAACGCCAAGAAGGTGTCCTGCCTTAAGAACTGCAATGGCATGCTCTAAGCCTTTAACCGCATCTTTTGATTCACGACTTACTGGAATCTGTCCGGCGCCCCTAATAACTCTGCCAATAATTGGAATGCGAAAGACTGATTCTTTTCCTAGGTATCTCGGGGCTCGCCCGTTGTTATAGAGGAAGTGAGTGAAGGTAAGTGGATCAACGTAGGAGAGATGATTACAAACAACTATCGCTGCCCCGCTCTTTGGTAGATGCTGGGCGCCTTTCCAATCCTTCTTTATTATCGAGTTGAGGATTGGCTTTATTACTGAAGCTCCGAAGCGAAACCAGGGATTAACCCCTAGCGGATCTCCTTGAGGCGGAAGATATGAAATCTCTGGGCGCACAACGCTCATGGCTCTAGCCTAGGATAGAAAAAAATAAAGGCCACACCCTTAGGCGTGGCCTTTATCAGAAAAGATACTTATCTCCTCTTGCCCTTCTTCTTTGCGACTTTCTTCTTCGCAACCTTCTTAGCGGCCTTCTTTGCTGCCTTCTTGGCCACTGGCTTTACTACTGGAGCTGGCTTTGGAGCTGGCGCTAATTTACGAGCTCCAGCAACAATCTCCTTGAGGGCCTTTGCAGGAAGGAAACGAACCTTCTTGCTTGCCTTAATTTGGATCGTTTCGCCAGTGAAAGGATTGCGTCCCTTACGAGCTTTGCGATCTACTTTCTTAAACTTACCAAAGTCGTTGATGGTTACATCTTCGCCTCTGTGAATGTTGCGCACGATTGAATCGAAGACGATTTCAACAGCGTGTGCCGCCTCTTTCTTGCTTCCGTTGAAGTGAGGAGCCAACGAAGCAATGAACTGGGTCTTGTTCATTTAATCCCCTTATTTACGCGTGAAGTTAAGCTTTTGCTTAACCTGATGATTAATTTACGCAAGAAAATCAAGGTTTTCGCGCAATAGCATCGGTGTGTCGCAATAAATTAATTGCTAGCAATGGTGAAAAAACGCAATTTTTATGTGTAAAAAACTCTCAATTCAAGGTTGAGAGTCGCGCAAAAGCGCTACTTATGACAAGACCGGAAGCGTTTTTGGCTTGAATTTCGCGCGTTTTTCTTCAAAATTCTCAACTTCATCAATTTTTCGAAGCGTTAAACCGATGTCATCAAGGCCCTCCATCAGGCGCCAACGCGTATAGTCATCTAAATCAAAGGAAACTGCTTGATTTTTATAGGAAACTAAGCGAGTCTCAAGATCTACCTTTATCTCAAGTGATGGCTCTGCCTCGATAGCGCTCCAGAGAGCTTCAACATCGCTCTGGCCAAGAATTACCGTTAAAAGGCCTGCTTTTAATGAGTTGCCTCGGAAGATATCGGCAAATCTTGATGAGATAACTACTTTAAAGCCATAGTTCTGCAGCGCCCAGACTGCATGCTCTCTTGAAGATCCAGTGCCAAAGTCAGCTCCAGCAATCAAAATACTGGCCTTACTGTATTCCGCCTTGTTTAACACAAATTCAGGATCACTTCGCCAGGCAGCAAATAAGCCATCTTCAAAACCTGAGCGAGTTACTCGCTTTAGATAGACCGCAGGAATTATCTGATCGGTATCAACATTGCTTCTGCGCAGCGGAAGAGCAGAGCCAGTATGAGAAATAAACTTTTCCATTGCTTTTTCCTTTAAAGATCTGCCGGTGATGAGAGGGTTCCGCGAAGCGCTGTGGCTGCAGCAACTAAGGGGCTTACTAGGTGGGTTCTTCCACCCTTTCCTTGTCTTCCTTCGAAATTTCTATTACTTGTTGAGGCTGATCTCTCCCCAGGAGCTAATTGATCAGGGTTCATACCAAGGCACATCGAACATCCTGCGCTTCGCCACTCTGCGCCAGCTGCTAAAAAGAGCTTATCTAGGCCTTCTGCCTCAGCTTGTAATCTGACTCGAGCCGAGCCAGGAACAACCATCATTCGAATATCGGAGGCTACCTTCTTGCCCTTGATAATTTCTGCCGCTGCTCTTAGGTCTTCAATTCGGCCATTGGTGCAGGAGCCGAGAAAAACCGTATCAATCTTTATCTTTTTCATCGGGGTTCCAGCCTTTAGGTCCATATAGACCAATGCGCGCTCAGCTGCGCTTACCTCTTCTGGATCTGTGAAATCCTGCGGACTTGGAATTACGCCATCTAGGGGTATTCCCTGTCCAGGATTAGTCCCCCAAGTAACAAATGGCGATAGTTGATCTGCATCAAGGGTAATCTCTTTATCAAATTTAGCGTCGCTATCACTTTTTAGTTCGCTCCAATAAGCAAGAGCTCTCTGCCAATCCTCACCCTTTGGAGCATGGGGGCGATCTTTTAGATAAGCAAAGGTAGTTTCATCAGGGGCGATAAGTCCTGCTCTCGCGCCAGCCTCAATCGACATATTGCAGATAGTCATGCGAGCCTCCATAGAGAGTGCCCTTATGGCGCTTCCGCGATATTCAAGAATGTATCCCTGCCCACCGCCAGTTCCTATCTTGGCAATAATGGCAAGAATTATGTCTTTACTTGTTACCCCAGGCTTTAGTTTTCCTTCAACATTAATTGCCATCGTCTTTGGCCGACTTAATGGAAGTGTCTGAGTGGCAAGAACATGTTCAACTTCGCTAGTTCCAATTCCAAAGGCAAGGGCGCCAAAGGCGCCATGAGTTGAGGTGTGAGAATCGCCGCAGACAATGGTCATTCCAGGCTGAGTTAAACCTAATTGCGGGCCAACGACATGGACAATTCCTTGTTCAACATCTCCAAGTGAGTGAAGCCTTATGCCAAATTCCTGGCAATTTTTTCGCAAGGTATCAACTTGCAGCCTTGAAACTGGATCTGCAATTGGCTTATCGATGTTAAGAGTTGGCACATTGTGATCTTCGGTAGCTAGCGTTAAATCAGGCCTTCTAACTCCCCTTTTTGCAAGGCGGAGACCATCAAAGGCTTGCGGGCTAGTGACTTCATGAATCAAATGAAGATCGATATAGAGTAAATCTGGTTCCCCACTAGCGCTTCTTACTAGATGGTCATCCCAGACTTTTTCTGCCAGTGTCTTAGCCATACTTACTTCTTCAAACTCCCTTACTACTTGCTTCTCAAATGATGAGATGGCAATATTGGATTATGGACAAAAAGAATAGCGGAGTTGGCGTCTTAGATAAAGCGGTAAAGATCCTCTCTGTTCTTGAATCTGGTCCCCACTCACTTAGCGAGCTTGTCGCCGCTACCAAAATATCGCGCCCAACAGCCCATCGCCTTGCTGTGGCTCTAGAACATCACCGCCTGCTATCGAGGGATTTAACTGGGCGCTTTGTCCTTGGCGTACGAGCGGGAGAGCTTGCAGCCTCAGCCGGTGAGGATCGCTTACTAGCCGCAGCAAATCCAGCTTTGATTGCGCTTCGCGATGCAACAGGTGAGAGCGCTCAGCTCTATCGCCGCCAGGGTGAGATGCGAATCTGTGTTGCTGCAGCTGAGCGTTTATCAGGTCTTAGAGATTCCGTTCCAATTGGCGCGGCGCTAACTATGAGCGCTGGATCTGCTGCTCAAATACTTCTGGCCTGGGAAGATGCAGAGAAATTACATCGCGGATTAACTGGTGCAAGATTTAATGCTGCAGCACTTGCTGCAGTGCGAAGACGTGGATGGGCACAGAGCGTTGGCGAAAGAGAGGCAGGGGTGGCCTCGATATCTGCTCCAGTGCGTGGTCCAAACAATCGAGTGATTGCGGCAGTAAGTATCAGTGGTCCAATTGAGAGACTTGGAAGACAGCCAGGTCGAATCCATGCGGCAGCCTTAGTTGCAACTGCAGATCGCCTTAGTGAATATATTTCAAAGAAGAATTAATACCTGGTAGCTCCGAGGGGATTCGAACCCCCGTAGCTGGCTTGAGAAGCCAGAGTCCTGGGCCACTAGACGACGGAGCCAGATTTATCTTCTTAACTCAAAAAAGTTCTATTAAGTTTTTTCCGCTGGGGTACCAGGACTCGAACCTAGACAAGCTGAACC
>SXMA01000034.1 GCA_005777515.1 Actinomycetota bacterium
CTTAGAAGCGTTGCATCAGGTCTTGCTGCGCAGATGAGTATTGCCCAGGGGCGCCCGGTAGCAATGAGTGAAGTATTACCTGCGGGGTGGAATTAATGCCTAGCTGCACCTTGATTCCTCTGGCTCGTCCAACATTTGATGTCTCAGCTGCGCAGAAGTTCTTTGATTCTGCTCGTGATCTTTTAGGTGAAATTGGCGCCACTGTAAATGGCCCAACATCTCTTGTAATGACTCCAGAGGACACCGCTAGCGCTGAGGCAAATCTTAAATCTGATGAGAAGTTATATATTCTCTTTAATGCATCTTTTGCTGATGCCTCGGCAGCTGTATCACTTCTTTCTAAAGTCGCAGGTGATGTGCTTCTATGGTCGGTTAGAGAGTTTGGCGAGATAGGAGATCGACTTCTACTTAATTCGATGTGTGGATCAAATCTTGCAGCGCATGCACTTCGAGTAAATGGAAAGAGGATTACTCATCTACATGGAAATCCTGACGAGGCGCATGTAAAGGATGCTCTCTCATCTGCTCTCTCTGGGAAGATGCCAGATGTTGGTCAACCACAGAAAGTCAGCGGTCAACTAGCAGATTTAGAAAAAGTCAAAGGCGCTCTGGCAAAGTTAAGTGGTTTAACTATTGGCGCAATTGGTGATGCGCCAGCTGGTTTCACCCCCTGCACCTACGATGAAGAGGCGCTGAAGAAAGCATTTGGCTTAAGTATTATCAATAAATCAATCCCTGAAATCTTTGCAGATATTGCAGCTGTGCCACTTGATAAAGAGAGCGCAGAATATAAGGATGCTTGCCAGGCTCAGCCATCTCTTAAAAATGTTCCTGAGAAAGAGGCTCGAGTTAATGCCAGCACTAGGGTTGCGCTAGATGGCTGGATAAGAGCTAATGATCTATCGGCAATTGCAATGCGCTGTTGGCCTGATTTTGCAGTTGATTTGGGAGCTTGCCCTTGCGGAGCGATGGGAAGAACGGCAACGAGTGGAACTCCAGCAGCCTGTGAGCGCGATGTCTATGGCGCGGTAACCATGCTGCTTTTAGAGGCGCTTGGCTCTGGAACAAATTACTTAGTAGATACCGTGGATTTAGAGGAAGATGAGAACATTATTCGAATCTGGCATTGTGGTTCTGCTTCAACCACTCTTGCTGTTGATCCAGATAATGCAACGCAGTTCATACACTGCAATAGAAAGCTAGGTGTGGCCGGGAACTTCCCCTTGAAGACCGGTCCGGTTGTTCTGGTAAGGCTGGATACCGATATCGATCCAGCAAATCAGAGCAAACTCCGATTAGTAATGACTAGTGGTGAATCACTATCTGCTCCTAATCGGTTCCAAGGTAATACCGCAACAGTTCGTACATCTGCGCCAGCACGGCAATTGATTAATGGGCTAATCAACAATGGATTTCCTCATCACACAGTTGTAGCTTGGAAAGACATACGAGCAGAAGTCCGCAGGATGGCGGAATATTTGGCCATTCCGCTAACCGAGTGGTAATCACATGATTCACCACAGACCCTCGAATAAGGAGAAATAAATGAAACAAAAGATGAATGCAAAAGCATTCAAAGCTCTGATTGCAATGGCTTTTGCAATTAGCGCATCTGTTGTTCCGCTCTCCCAGAGCTTTGCCGCTGGCGAATCTCTTGGAAAGAGTTGTACAACAGAGGGACTAATGACTGGAACTAAGTCAACTTCTCTTGTCTGCGTAAAAGGTGGAAACGGAAAGCTCACCTGGCAGCGCGTTAAGTTGGCATCGGGTACAGGACGTCCAGTAGCAAACCTGACACCACCAAAAGGTGAAATTGAATTCTGGCACTATCGTGTTGAGCTTGCTGATCAGAGAGCACTTGTAAAAATTATCAGTGACTTTGAGGCAAAGTATCCTGGCACCAAGATCAAGCAAGTAGTTCGTGACACCACGACCTACAACAACACAGCACGTGTTGCAATTCTTGCTAATCCAAAAGCAGCGTTATTTGCTACCTCTCGCGGAGCGATTTTTGATCAATTCGCAAAGAGCGACATGATGCTCGATCTATCTGATCAGCGTTATGTTAAGCAAAATGTTGTTGCTAAGGGCTTAACTGCTGGTCAGTATGAAGGAAAGCAGCTTGGAATTCCTTATCAATACCTCTTCAATAACCCAATTGTAAATACAGATATTTGGGCTAAAGAGAAGTGGACCACACCAAAGAATCTAACTGGTTGGGTCAACTGGTGTAAGGATGCCAAGGCTAAAGGATATGTTCCTCTAGCTTGGCCAGGAGCTACTCGTGGACAAGCAGCGCAGATTTCTAACTCTGCTCTGATGAACTCTGCTGGTAGCTACGAAGAGCTTGCAAAGAATCTTGCTGATCTAAATAGTGGCAAGATTGATCTAACTTCAAAGTGGTTTGAAGGCGTTGCTGACATTTATGTCAAGCTAAGAAACGCTGGCTGCTTCCCAGATAACGCCACAGGTGTTACTGAAGCTGCTGCATACAACCTCTTTGCAACTGGTAAGTCACCAATTCTTCCTATCGGAACATTTGCGATGGGTTCAATTGTCGGACTAAATCCAAACCTAAATGGCAAGATGGAACTTTTGTCAATGGTCTTGACTGACGGCAAAGTTGTCGCAGAGGGAATTATGAATAACACTTACACTCTAAGTGTGAATAAGAATTCAGCTCTACGCGACCAGAAGATTGCTAATGCTTTCCTCTCTTACCTATTGACTGGAAAAGTTGCAGAAATCTATGCCAATGAAACTCTTCAGCATGTTAACGTTCTAGATGTTGAATATAAGAACGTGAACCTTTTGAATACTGTTTCATTCCAGGCCAAGAACACTATGTTGGCACCTCGCTTCCTACTTCTGACTGCAGCTGTATCTGATCTAACTCAGGATGCGCTGATTCAGATCGTGGGCGGAAAGAGCCCAGCTGATGTTCTGCCTGATTTCTCAAGGCAGATTAAGCAGAAATTGGCTGGCTGATTAGCTCGCTAATAACTACCGGAACCGCTCCCACCTCAGGTGGGAGCGGTACTCGGCCTGCTCCAAAGAAGCGCAAGAAAGACGCTGGCATCTATTACTTGATGGGGCTTCCCGCTGCCATCATTTTTGCAGGTTTTTATTTTGTTCCATTTATCGCAAATTTAAGGTACTCCCTGACCAGATGGGATCGAATAACGGAGCCAGAGTTTGTCGGATTCCGAAATTTCATTAATTTACTTACTAACGATGATCTCTTCTATAAGGTTTTAGGAAACAACTTACGCTTTACCTTCTTAGTCGTACTGTTCCAGACATTATTTTCATTAATTTTTGCCATTTTTCTTGTAAAAAATTCAAGAACCAATATCGCGCTTAGAACACTCTTCTTTTTCCCTACGATTCTCTCATCTGTATCTGTGGGAATGATCTGGCTCTTTATGTATGACCCTAATTTTGGAGCGATAAATTTATTCTTCACTCGCTTGGGACTCGAAGGCTTTGCTTTAAATTGGCTTGGGAGTGAGAGCTCTGCACTTTACGCAATAACATTTACCCAAGTTTGGTTTCATACCGGGCAGATGATGGTGATATACATCGCTGGACTACAGCAGATACCTCAAGAACTCTATGAGGCCGCTGAAATGGATGGTGCTTCACGCTGGCAGCAGTTTAGAAATGTCACTTGGCCGATGTCTATTCCAACCACCATTGTGGTTATGGCATACACCACTATTCAATCCTTTAGGGCCTTTGACTTGATATTTGCCATGACACAAGGTGGTCCAAACAACTCATCAAATATATTTGCAGTCTTGATATATCAGACTGTATTTAGTGAGCTAAGAATCGGATATGCCGCTACGCAGTCAATCTTCTTCATAATTGTCTTAGTTTTTGTCACCATTTTGCAGCGCAAGTTCCTCAATAGTAGGTATGAGAAATAGAGAGCTGAAATGATATATAAAGTAAGCAGAATCGTTTCTTTAGTGATCTTCTCTGTCCTGATCATCATTCCTAGCCTCATTGTGGTTTTCGGATCAACAAAGACTGATAGTGAGGTCTATAACAAGCCTCTAGCGCTTCCAGAGAAGTGGTCCCTAGATAACTTCAGATTCCTCTTTGAGGTCAGCAATGTTGGCCGTTCATTTCTCAATAGCTTAATTGTTACGGGTTTTTCTGTGACCATAACTTTGATACTGGCAAGTATGTGCGCCTTCGCTATTTCTAGAATGATCACAGTAACTGGCCGAGTTTTATTCTCACTTTTTGCTGTGGGGCTAGCAATCCCAGGTCAGGTAAATCTAGTACCAATATTTATTCTCTTTAATGACCTGCAATTGACCAATAAGTTATCGGGTCTGGTTCTGATCAACATCGTTACGACATTGCCCATCTCTGTATTTATCTTGACGGCTTTCTTCAAAGAGCTTCCAAAAGAGATGTATGAGGTCTCTGAAGTAGACGGAGCAACCCCACTTAGAATTTATCGCTCGATTGCCCTTCCGCTTTCAAGGCCAGCAATGGGTGCTACTGCAATATTCCTTTTTGTTATAACGTGGAATGAACTACTTTTCCCATTACTACTAATTACTGATAACGATAAGCGAACCTTGCCACTTTCCTTACTTTCATTCCGTGGTGAGTTTTTTAGTAACTACAGCATGATCTTTACAGCCGTAATGGTGGCATCAATTCCTATGGTAGTTATGTATTTGTTAATGCAGAGATCATTCATAGCTGGCCTAACAGCCGGAGCGGTTAAGGGCTAATGAGCAGTAATACGCCAGCAGTTAGTAATCCTCCAAGACTGCAAGGTCAGGTGCGCCTATTACTAAATCACATTGAGAGCCAAGGGCTTCAAGGGGGAGAGCGCCTCGAATCGGAGCGTGAACTGGCAAAAATCCTTGGAATTAGTCGCCCATCACTTCGAGAGGCGATTCAGATTCTGCAAGTCCAGGGACGTCTCAGAGTTAAACATGGAATTGGAATTTTTGTTCTTGATCAAGCAGACGGGGAGAAATTAAGAGAGTCTCTAAGGGCCGCGCAGCATCGCATCGAAGAGTTGTTTCAAATGCGCGAAATTTTAGAAGCTCCGGCTGTTGAGTGGGCTGCTGAGAGAAGAAGTGAAGAGCAATTAGCTGAGATGAGATTGGCGGCAAAAGCACTCAATGAGGTCATCGCAAGAAAACCTGTCGACTTTGAGAATCTAATGCGCCTAGATATGGAATTTCATTTAACGATTGTTAGAAGCGCGCAGAATCAGTTCTTGAATCAAACACTCGGTACTTTGCAAGAAATCATGTATCACTCTATGGACAACACCTTAAAGCTTCCTGGCCGTGTGGATAGCTCAGAACATGAGCATGGAATGATTTTGGATGCAATTGAGAAGCGAGATTCGATTACCGCTCGCTTGATGATTATTCAACATATCCATAATGCCCGTGATGCTTGGCAAAAATACTTGAAGAAAGAAAGTGATCTATGAGCCAAGTTCTCTGTGTGGGAGTTGCAACAGTCGACAACATAGTTTTGGTGGATAAATACCCTGCTGCAAATCAGAGAGTTGTAGCACTTGATTCAACTCGCGCAGTTGGTGGCCCAGCAACAACTGCTGCAGTAACACTGGCAAGGTTAGGAGTTCAGGTCTCACTGTCGTGTGTAATCGGAGATGACCAAGAGGGAAGATTTATTCTTGAAACATTAAAGGGTGAAGGTGTAGATACAAGTAATGTTGTAGTTGATGCCCATACTAGAACTGCTAGAGGAACGATAGTTGTTTCAAAGAGTGAGCAGAGCCGGGCGATAATGGTTATGCCCCATGATCAAATCCCTAAAAAGCCCCTTGATACCAGCAAATATCAATGGATTCACGTTGATCAATCCGGGATGAGGGCGCTAAAGAGTTGGGGAATTAGCAGAGGGGGATCTGCCAAGCTTTCCATTGACATTGGCTACGCCACTGAAGGGTTAAATCCTGGTGATTATGATCTTTATGCGCCATCTGAAAATATAACAACTGATACAACAAGCGCAGTCAAAGATAAGAACATTGTCGTTATTTCCCAGGGAGAAAAAGGAAGCCTTTACTGCGATGGTCTTAGTTCAGGAAGTGTTCCTGCAATCAATACGGAAGTCTTGAGCACACTTGGCGCTGGCGATGTTTTTCATGGCGCACTTGTTGCTGCGCAAGTTTGGAATAAAGAAATCAGCGAAGCAGTAGTGATAGCAAATACTGTGGCAGGTCTTTCATGTAGAGGCCTTGATGGACAAAGTGGAATTCCTAGAAAGAATGAGCTGGATGCCTATTTGGCTAAGGCGAAGATCTGATGGGGATAACGGGTAATCGAGATATGGAAAGGAAGTAATGATGGCCAAAGTGCCTGACTTTCTCCTCCACCATGATGGCGATTCAGTTGCTGTTGCAAATGATGATTTGCAACCTGGCACACTGCAAGGGCTATCAGTGAAGGAGCAGAGTGCACACACTGCAGTATTGAATGAGCCAATTCCCTTAGGGCATAAGTTCGCACTTCGCGATCATGCAGAGGGCGAGGCGATCGTTAAATATGGAATTAAAGTAGGGATTGCATCCAAGGCAATCAAAAAGGGCGATTACGTTCACACACACAACATGAGGAGTTATCGATGGGAAGCAAGCCGCGCTTAACTGGATACCGTCGCCCTGATGGGTCGATGGGTATCCGTAATCACGTCATCATCTTGCCAGTTGATGACTTATCAAATGCTGCTGCGGAAGCAGTAGCAAAAGTAGTGCCAGGCACTCTTGCCTTGCCTCATAGCTATGGACGCCTGCAATTTGGCGAAGATCTTGAACTTACTTTCCGCACCCTTATCGGCACCGGCCTTAATGGCAATGTTGCAGCGGTAGTAGTTATTGGAATTGAACCTAATTGGACCCAGAGAGTTGCCAATGGCATCGCTAAATCTGGAAAACCCGTTGCTTCCTTTTCTATTGAAGGCAAAGGCGATCTTCAAACAATTGCTGATGCCGCAAGAGTTGCTCAAGTCTTCTTGCAAGATGCCTCAGAGATTGCCCGCGAGAGCGCAAGTGAAGGCGATCTAATCCTTTCTATTAAATGCGGAGAGTCGGACACCACATCAGGTCTTGGCTCATGTCCAACCACATCAGAGGCAGTAGATCGCTGGGTTGCAGCAGGAGGAACAGTTTTCTTTGGCGAGACTTCAGAGCTAACTGGCGGAGAACATCTAATTGCAGATCGCTGCATAGATGATGCTTGCCGAAATCTCTTCCAAAGCACCTATGACAATTACATTAAAGTAATTGAATCAACCGGTGCAAACTTGCTTGGTTCACAACCAACGCAGGGAAATATCGCAGGTGGTCTAACAACTATCGAAGAAAAAGCTCTAGGAAACATTGCCAAGACCGGATCTGTTCCAGTTGTTGGAGTTTTAGCACCAGCTGAGGCGCC